>NZ_QTLZ01000022.1:47990-71779 GCF_003635425.1 Parabacteroides sp. AF27-14 | reverse complement strand
TGCTAATTATCGTTAACCGTATTCAATTTTCTTATTATAGTTCATGATTTATTACTGTAGAACCTTCCTGTTGGATAAAGGTATTATCGGAAGTAGCTTGTACGCCTGTATCCAAAGATCTTTTCACGGATGTGAAATGATCTTTTCACAAGGGTGAAACGATCGTATCACGAGCGTGAAAAGATCTCTTCACATCCGTGAAAAGATCAGATCGTCCGGAGCTTGGCTATATTATCCACCGTTCTTATCCCGTGAGTGGGATTACTTGCGGCACAGATCTTCAATTGATTGTTACGATATCACGAGTCCATCCCCTTTATTTACTAAAGATGGGAATCAGATAGGTTAGTTTCGCGGATATTATTTGGCTGGAAGATTTAGAGAAAGTGTCTCCTTTACGGCTATTGAACATATCGCCCAGCGCATAGTAATAACGACCTTCCAACAGGAAAGAGCCTATTCCGGTGCGGAGCTCGATTCCCGGTCCGCCGCAAAGCCCCCAATCGAACTTCTTTTGGACTTCCATTGTATGTTGTTCGTCCGGACGGTTCGCGTTCGGGTTCTCGCCATTAAGGTTCGACTCCGTACTTTCGCTCAGCGCATAACCGATTTTAGGCCCTAGATTGACGAATACACGCACTCGCTTGCTTCCGAAATGGATGTGCGTCAAGAACGGAAGCTCCATATAGTTTACCGTACGGCTATATTTATATTGAGGTTTCTCCTCAAACTTCTCTTCCCATCCATGTTGGGTAAAGTTCAATTCCGCCTGTATGCCTAAATTGGGTTCCGTATTCCAACGTATCGTCGCTCCCCCGTTAAACCCAAGTTTCATCTTCGTAGGGACTTTTGGGGCAAAACTTACGCTAGAGAAATTTAATCCGAAGGACGCTCCAACCGCAAGCTCTTGCTTAAAAGTACTTTTCTGCGCATAGCAAATCGATAAGCTTGCCATGCACAGAAATATCGCTACAAATATCTTTTTCGTCATCATATCAATTATCTTACCTCACCGCGGGTTACCGTATAATCATTCTTGTAATGTACAATAAACAAGTTCGTATTGATAAAACCGCCCCAATTATTCACTCTATGGAAATCGAATCCGGTCTGGATGCTCTTATAATGGATCTTGTCTAAATTATTCTCGAAGTTCGAGCCATATTTATTGATGGCGCCTAGGAAATACATACCCGTGTCAAAGCCTAGGATTCCATATTTCGGGAATGTGTTGATTAAATTCTTGCTATACCAGTTTTTATAATCGGAATAAAAACCATGGACTTCCGGAGATAAGTTGTCCGCATAGAAATTACTATAGATATAGGTGTTCAATGCGTAGAAGTCCTCCAGACACTCTCTTGTATAGGTCTGCCATTCCGGATAACCGAATAGGTTGACCATATAAGGCTCTTTCTCCTCCTCTTTCAACTCGGAAAGCATACGGAGCGGTGCCTTGATCTTATTCACCGCATCTAAGGAGGCGGAGGTTGGCAATACCACATTCCGCTTGTCCCTTACCATGGCTGCCTCTATATCCGTGGCGAAAGTATCCCCTTTATAAGTTACTTCCTTGAACGGGATATCGCGTTGCTGCATCTCCGTCTTGAAGGCTTTGATAAATTCCGGCTTTTCTTCTTTATCCTTTATATTGACAAGTATGATATTGTAATCCGAGAATAAATCGCATCCGGCTTGTGCCGCCTTGGAGTATAAATAGGAATGAGGTGTGTTTACTTGATAAACATTCGCGTTTGACAAGACATCATCATTCTTGGAGGTGAAAGGGATCACGTATTTGATATTATGCTTTTGGGCAAAATCAGCGATCAATCCGATTTGGTCGTTCTGTACGGCGCCAATGATCAAATTAGCGTTTGATAACGCATCTTCTTTCAATATCTCCTTGACTTTCTTCGTACCGTTTCCAGTATCATATACCGATAGCTCGATAGAGGTTCCCATATTTCGTAAGCTGTCGACCGCCAATAGCAATCCCTCGTAATATTCCACGAAACGGGAGGTCGCGGATGATTGCGTTGTCTCGTTCGTCATGAACGGCAACAATAAGGCGACTTGGATACGGTTCACCTTCTTTATATCTTTAGGAGTAGAGAGGAGGGCGTTCACCTCACGCTCTTCCGGCTGTCTTATGTTTTGGGTGATTACTTCTTCACTGGCTACCGGTATCTTGATAACCATGCCCGCTTTCACTCCGTTTTTCAGCTCGGGGTTGAGTCTTAAAAGCTCCACGCTGGAAATATCGAACTTCCGGCAGATACGGTACATGGTCTCTTTTTTCTGTATGGTATATTCCATTTCCTTCTGTACGGTCTTTTTTTCCGTAGTAGGCAAGGTTTCCAGTCGTGTCGGCGGGATCCGGATATTCTTGCCAATCGTAAAGGTCGATGTGGAGAGACCCGGATTGGCGGCGATAATATCCGTAGCGGGCACTGAATATTTAATGGATAAAGAGTACAAGGTCTCTTTCGGCTGGATCGTATGGTATGTATAGTTATCTGCTTTGCCGGAAGGTGCGATAGCGGAGTCCTTCTGCGGGATTCTTAACGTAGAACCGGCCTTGATCCCTTCTTTACTTTCCGGATTCAACCGATAAATATCCTCTACGCTTACGCCATACATGGTCGCTATGGCGTATACGGTTTGTCCGCGTTCGATGGTATGATAAAATATATCGCTCCCTTGTTCGTTAGTAAAAATAACTTGCTTATTATTCTTTTGGGAATAAACGGTTACGCTCGATAAACTTAAAAAGAACGTCAATGCGTATATACTAATCTTGTTCATTTGCTGTTCGGAGTATTTTGTGACAAAGATAGTGAATTTTGCTTATCATGCTACGTATGTCCTTTTATTTCCCTAATTTTGGAACCGTAATTTTTAGACTATATATGCTAAAGAAGGAATTAAGAAAGATACTGTTATCGCTAAGTTTTGTGTTTGTAGTGGCTGTCTCGTATGCCCAATATGTGGTCACGGGAGGAAGTGGTAGTCCGATGAAAGCATCGCAGAGTTCCGGCGATTCCGCCGAGCGGCTTGAGGTCTACTTGGTGTATGGAATGGATAATGTGACGATTAGTTATACTTCATCTTCTTCTTCGCATCAATGGTACCGTTATAAAACCAAACGATTGGAGGCTGAGAAAGTCGCTTCCACCCAAAATGGAACTACTTCCACCATTCGGAATGTAGAGGAGGGATATGGCTATTTTGTCGAGGAAGGAGCCGTATCTCGTTACGTCTGGATCGTTGATTACAGCAAGTACACCTTAAACATATCCAACCTGCATGTCTCCGATAATAGCGATCCATGTAGCGGATTGGTCTTGGCTGGGACAGGTACGATCCAACCTATTTATTATTATTGGCCGAATACGGGAACAAGACGTGAACTGCCTCGCCAATTTGATGTTATTTATAATACATTGGAATATAATTCGGATAAAAAAGAATATACCTCTAAACAAGAGACGGCGGTCATCGAGGGCAATTTGTTCGGTAAATCCATTCCCGCTCCTTGGTGTGATACGGAGATCTGTGTGAAAGGCGATTATTTCGCTCGTCATTTTGGAAAGGAGGTTACGCTTTGTATCGATGAATATCAGGCCGCTGCGGTAGATGCTCATATAGACACGTTGCTGATTGAGCAAGAGGCCCCGAATATGAATACGACGAAGAGCGGTTATTGCGCTCCCGCCACTGTTCAATTCTCGGCTATCGCGAATACGCCGACAGCCGCCCTGTTTAATTGGAAAATCTATCGGCAAGGGGAAGAAGATAATCCGGTTGTTCGTTTTACGGGTGAGGAAGTGGATTATACGTTCAACCAATCCGGGACTTTTATCATCAAGTTGGAAGTAAGCGACCAAAGCACTACTTGCAGCACGGAAGATGAGGTTCAGATTGATATCTCGGAGTCTTATCTGATGATACCGAACACATTCTCCCCGGGTACCACGCCCGGAATTAATGATGAGTTCCGGGTTGCCTATAAGTCGTTGGTGAAATTTAAGGCATGGATATTTAATCGCTGGGGCCTACAGATGTATTACTGGACAGATCCGGCCCAAGGATGGGATGGTAAGAAAGGTGGTAAATACGTTCAGCCGGGTGTGTATTTTTATGTGATAGAAGCCGAAGGTTCCGATGGTATTAAGTACAAGGAAAAAGGCGATATAAACATTCTTAGACCTAAAACAATTCAAGATGAAAATGAGAATATCCAAGAATAATTTAGCTAGTTTTTTATGTGGAGGCGTCGTTTGCTTGACCGCATGTATCTCGATGGGTTCGAATGACGTGGAAAAAGTGATAGAGAGCCGTCCGGTTGTCTCATCCATGACCCTGTCGCCGGATGTTCCGTCCTCGGTTCCTTTTTGTGGGAAACTAATCGATATTACCCGCTATGATATGCGGGAAGCCTATGACCGTGAATTGAGTAGCTTTACTTATTTCCATTCTACGACGATGCTTCTGATCAAGCGGGCGAACCGTTATTTCCCGGTGATCGAGCCGATCTTGAAGGCGAACGGCATTCCCGATGATTTCAAATATCTAGCGGTGATAGAAAGCCATTTGGACCCCCGTGTATCCTCTCCGGCTCGTGCTGTCGGGATGTGGCAATTACTGGAGGGCACGGCAAGGGAGTATGGTTTGACAATTACTCCGACGGTCGACGAGCGTTGCCATGTGGAGAAAGCGACCGGGGCGGCTTGCCGCTATTTGAAGGCCGCCTATAAGAAATATGGAGATTGGGCGGCGGTAGCCGCTTCTTATAATGGCGGCATGGGACGTATATCCGGTGAGCTGGTCAAACAAGATGCGGATTCCTCCTTTGATCTCTGGCTGGTGGAGGAGACTACCCGTTATATTTATCGAATCATGGCGATCAAGCAAATTTTCGAGAATCCGTCGAAGTACGGTTTTGTGCTTCGTGCCCGTGACCTGTATAAGCCGATCCCTACCGTAGACGTGGCTGTAAGCCAAGATATACAGAATCTGTCGGCTTTCGCTAAAGAGCATGGGATCACTTATGCGGACTTGAAACGTTTTAATCCTTGGCTCCGTGATCGTAAGTTGGTGACAGGTGGGAAGACCTATAAATTAAGCATTCCTCAAGAAAAGGATATGTATTATAAGACCCCGAATACGGAAGTATACGATTCGGCTTGGGTCGTGTCGGAGAATTGATCCGATTTTTATTGATACAAAAAATAAAGTGTTTCATTTAGATGGTATAACTGCCCATCGTAATGAAACACTTTTTCTATACTATTTCTCGTTTAAACTGATTCAGTCTATTAGTCAACGATCGTCACACGGTGCCCGTTGAACACGTTCAATCCGAGTTTATTCATTACATACTTAATAGCAAGCTGTGCCTTTACAGAGTTACCAGCTTGGTCAATAGGAGGAGCGAATGCGGAAATACCGAATTGTCCGGGAAGTACACCCATGACACCACCGCCTACGCCAGTTTTTGCGGGAATACCGGAAGTGTACAACCAATCACCGGTGTGTTCATAAAAACCTACGGTAGAGATCATGGAAGTGATCTTCGGAGATAACTCTGCATCGAATACTTGTTTCTTTGTCACAGGGTTAAGACCTAAATTTGCGACCGTAGCGGCAGCGACAGATAGTTGCTTAGCCGTGATACCCAAAGAACATTGACGGGTATACAGATCCAAAGACATATCCGGATCGTCATAAATGCGATTGTAATTTTTTAGCAACCAAGCGATGGAGCGGTTATTGAAGTTCGTTGCGGACTCGGATTTATAGAGTTCGTCGATCAACTGCGGTGCGCTTCCGCACAAATCCGTGATATTGGCTACGATAGCATCCCACTTCTGTTTGGAATCACCGACAGGCTTCACCATACTACAAGCCGTGATAGCGCCGGCATTTACCAATGGGGTAGAAGGATGGTCGTTTTCCAATAAGATAGCGATGATGGAGTTAAATGGCAATCCGGTAGCGTCGGCACCAATCTTCTCCAATAATTCTTTCGCTCCGTATTGGCGCAGTACCAAGATAGCGGTGTGTACTTTCGATACGGATTCAATACCGAAACGATATTCGGAATCTCCCACCTCGATGGTTTGTCCGTTTAAAAGGCAAATACTGATTCCGAATAGATTTTTATTGATATTCGCCAGATAAGGAATGTAATCGGCATTCTTACCATCCGTATTTGTCTTGTAAAGATCGTAAGCCTGTTGAGCTACTTCCTTAATTTGGGCGATCGTTATTTTTTTGTCCATATATGAATTGGATTAAAGAAGGCGTGTATGAAAACACTGATAGCCCTTTCATGCACGCCTTGATGAATTTTGTTTTTATTTCTTAGCGTTGCTCATTGCGGTGTGAGTAAATACCTTACCCTTAACCGGAACGTTCTTGTCTTGAGCGATGCGAGTAGGAGTCGGATATTCAAGTTTCTCCAATGCCTCTACAGCGTTCTTGATATCACCTAATAACATATCGGCCATATCACGGCTGAAACCTTGACGAACTACGACACGCATAACCACGTAGTTATCCAGCTTCTTCGGTAGTGTATACGCTGGAACCATCCAACCGCTTTGTTGCAATTTATCTTGCAAATCGTAAAGTGTCCATTTGGCGTTCTTAGCGTAATCCGGTTTCATGTACCAAATAAACAATGGATTCACAACCTCGTTGCTGTAATTAACGAATGGGGCCATCTTACCGATTTCTTGGTGGATGTATTTCGTGATTTCCATACTGTTATATTGGATTTGTTTGTAACCCTCGAATCCGAGACGGATAAACTGATAGTATTGTCCGAGGATTTGTGCGGCAGGACGAGAGAAGTTCAAACCAACCTGAGTGATATTCGCTCCAAGATAGTTTACGCTGAATGCCATTTCTTCCGGCAAATATTTCTTGTCTTTCCAAACAACCCAACCCAATCCCGGGTAAACCAATCCGAATTTATGTCCGGATGTGCTGATAGAAAGAACCCATTTCAAACGGAAGTCCCATTTTGTCTCCGGGCTTAAGAACGGAAGGATAAAACCACCGCTGGCGGCATCTACGTGGATAGGTATATCATAACCGGTCTTGGCATTGTATGCGTCGAGCGCTTTGTCCAAGGCTTCTACGTCATCGTTCAGTCCTGTCCATGTTACACCTTGGATAGGAACGATACAAATCGTGTTCTCGTCACACATCTTAAGCGCTTCTTCCGGATCAAGTGTCGTCTTGTCTAAAGTCAAGGGAACTTCACGCATTTCGATTTGCCATAGCTGGGCGAATTTCTCCCATACGACTTGGAAGCCAGTAGAGATCACGAAATTAGGCTTGTCAGTTGGTTTACCTTGTGCTTGTCTCTTTTTGCGCCAACGTAACCAAGCGGCTACACCACCTAGCATACAAGCCTCTGAAGAACCGATAGCCAAGGCTCCGGTTTTCCATTTTTCTTGCTCGGGAGAATTCCAAAGACTCGCCATGATATTAATACATTTGGCGTTCATAACAGCGATTCTCGGATACTCTGTTTCGTCAATATAGTTGATGTTGATAGCTTCGTTCATCAATTTTGTCGCGTACTCGTCCATATACGTAGTAACGAATGTAGCTAGGTTCAAGCGAGGCTGTGTTTGTGCGAAAGTCTCGTCTTTAACCATTTGATAAGCGATCTCCGGGGTTGTAGGGCCATCAGGAATCTTATCTACTGGAGAGGGTGTCAACATCACTTCTGAGCCAAAAATCGCTGTTTTGGCATCGCCATTTCTGAAATTTGAGTCTTTCATTTTTCTTTAGTTTTTTTGTTAATAAAATGATTTGAGTCAATGGAATACTGCTTCCACTGAGCGTTTATGCCAAAACAGATTATGGATTGGAATGTTTTTTGGATTTACATTATTTGGGGTTTATTAGCGATACAAGCCCAGTCCTCTTGGAAAGAGCGAAAATGATGAACTTTCACATAAAATGTTTGTTTTGATTAGATAAAAACGTAAAACTAAATCTTTATGAGAATACAGACAGGCCGGGGCACAATTCCCCTTATAACTCTGGTAGGGATATGGTCTATCTCCGCTTTAAATGCATTACCGGGTTTAGCGGTTTCTCCGATATTAGGGAAACTTTCCGTTATTTTTCCTCATTCTACGGAACTGGATATTCAGATGCTTTCCTCTTTGCCATCGTTATTGATAATTCCATTTATTATATTGTCGGGTAAATTAACGGAGAAAGTAAATGAGATACGTCTATTGCAATTAGGCTTGGTGATCTTTGCCCTAAGTGGTATTCTATACTTACTCTCTAATAAGATGTGGCAGTTGATAGCGGTGAGCGCCTTAATGGGAATCGGATCTGGCTTGATCGTACCCTTATCGACCGGTTTGATTTCTCGTTTCTTTATCGGGAAATACCGGACGAAGCAATTTGGTTTAAGTTCTGCTATTACAAATGTAACGTTGGTATTAGCCACGATCTTAACGGGATATCTGGCGGAGGTGAATTGGCATTTACCGTTTGCCGTTTATCTATTGCCCTTGATTTCCATCGTACTTTCCGTATACTTGAAAAGGAGTATGGAGAATGAGCCGGCGATCGTATCGAAATCAGAAGTGAAAGCCCCTGTTGCGGCAGATCCCGTCACGGTTCCGGGTAAATATGGTGTGGATATAAAGCATCTGGTACAAATCATGTGTTTTTATGGATTGGCTACGTATTTAGTGATTATAGTCAGCTTTAACTTACCGTTTTTAATGAAGGAATATAAGTTTACAAGCGGTAATTCCGGATTAATGATATCATTGTTTTTCTTGGCTATTATGGCTCCCGGTTTTATCTTGAATCAGATCGTTGATTTATTTAAGCAAAAGACAAAATTTGTCAGTCTATTGGCGATCGCTTTAGGGATGGCCTTGATTTTGATATCTCGTACGGAATGGCTAATTGGATTGGGATGTATTTTTATCGGTTTTGGATATGGTGTTATCCAGCCAATCGCTTATGATAAAACGACTCGTACGGCCATTCCTGAGAAAGTTACATTGGCATTAGCTTTCGTGATGGCGATGAATTATTTGGCGATATTACTTTGTCCGTTTATTATCGATTTCTTCCAGTCTATGCTCCATGTCAAGAGCCAGCAATTCGCATTTATTTTTAATCTCTGTATTGCGCTGGTCGCTACGATCTGGGCTTATGTAAAACGAGACTCGTTCCTTTTCAACGATAAAATATGATTTACGAATATAAAACTAAAAAACGATAGACAGTGAAAAATAAGAAAACAGAAGCTAATATTAGCATGGTGGTCTCAAAAACTTTCAGTGGATTGAATATGAACGCCTTGAAATACTTGCTTCCCTTATGGATGAGCCCGTTGACGGGCGCTTCTTTCCGATGCGTGTTTGCGGCCGTGGCGTTTTGGGTGATCGGCTGGTTTATGAAACCGGAGGTTTCTACGACGAAAGATAAGGTGTGGCTATTCTTACTAGGCGCTATCGGTATCTATGGTTTTATGTTTCTTTATTTAGTGGGGCTTAGTAAGACAACGCCGGTCTCGAGTTCTATTTTCACGAGCTTGCAACCGATCTGGGTATTTTTGATTATGGTATTCTTTTATAAGGAAAAGGCTACTTGGATGAAAATACTCGGTATCTTGATTGGTTTATCCGGGGCCTTGGTTTGCATCTTGACCCAGCAAAGCGACGATTTAGCGGCGGACGCTTTTAATGGAAATATGCTATGCTTGGCTAGCTCCGTGTTTTATGCCGTGTATTTGGTCTTAAGCCAGCGGATCTTACAAAAAGTAGGGACGATGACGATGCTTCGATATACATTCACGGGCGCCGCTTTCTCCAGTCTATTGATTTTGCCGATAGAAGGCTTTCATGCTCCTTTATTCTCGGAGCCATTTCATTGGTGGCCTTTTGCCGTATTGATGTTTGTGCTTATTTTCCCTACGGTAATCAGTTATCTGTTGATTCCTATCGGATTGAAGTATTTGAAAACTACGTTGGTGGCTATTTATGGCTATCTGATCTTGATCGTGGCAACGATTACATCCCTATTGATCGGGCAAGACCGTTTCAGTTGGACACAGACGTTCGCCATTATCTGTATTTGCGCCGGGGTTTATCTGGTTGAGATAGCGGAAGGAAAAGAGAAAAAGACAGTCAAGGTTTGACTTATTAAATATGAACTATTAAATTGTAGCGTTATGGATAAAAAACAAGAAAAGAAAATCTGGAACTCTCAACTTGCGATTGAGAATCCGAAGAATGATAGGATCGCTGTTATTTACTCTGTAAAAGTTAGTAGTGTACGAATCCTAGAGAAACCTCGTAATCCGAAAAGAGGGAAGACCCGTTGACAATCATCATCCCCTATTCTATATATAAATATATGAATAGGGGATGACTGTCTATTTATTCTCCACTTCCATGCTCATGATATAATCGTTCATGAAATAGCCGTTTCCTATATGATGGTCCCGTGTGCCTATTTCCCGTAATCCCATATGTCTGTAGAAGCCTATGGCGGGATTGTAACGGTTTACGTATAATTCTATAGTGAAAGGCCCGGTATGTACCTCCTTCAAATAATTAATACCTTGTTCGATGATAAAACGCCCGATTCCCGTGCCATGCATTTCCGGTAGGGAATAGATCTTTTGAAAATTGTACGTGTTTTCACCTGTTTTCTCTATGGATAAATAGCCTGCCGGCATATCGTCCGCCAATATAATAAAATATTGATGATGTAACTCTTCCATTTGTTTAAGAATGTTATCCGGAGCGTACATCATATCGAACATATAATCCAATTGCTCTTTAGAAAGTATCTTTCCATACGTGTTCTCCCAAATGCGTGAGGCAAGATCATGAATAAGAGAACGATCATCAATAGTCGCTTTTCTAATCGTAAACATGTTAATTTTGTATTTTGACTCACAAAGATACAAATAGACGAACAAAAATACAATATAGACGAATGTAAATAGAATTTTACTTGACTAGTGTTATTTTTTAGCTTGATTTCACACTTATTTTCATGTTAATCCGCGAAAAATAATAACTTTGTGGGCGTTTACTATTGAAAAATACAATTCAAATACATAATAGGAAATGGATACAAAGATTCAGGAACTAACAGACAAGATCTACAAGGAAGGTGTAGAGAAGGGGAACGAAGAAGCGGGGCGTATAATCGCCGAGGCCAATGCTCAAAAGGATACGATTCTTAAAGATGCGGAAGCGGAAGCGAAACGTATCGTAGCGGCTGCTGAGAAACAAGCTGCCGAGTTGAAGAAGAATACGGAAGCCGAATTGAAATTGTTCGCCACCCAGTCTGTCGAGGCATTAAAGAGCGAGGTGACAAACCTTATCACTGGTGATATCGCTAGTTCGAATGTGAAAGCGGCGTTGATGGATCCCGCCTATATGCAGAAAGTGATCCTTGAGCTTGTGAAAAGCTGGCCCGCTAATGAGTTCTTGACTATCCAAGCTTCTGATTCCGATGGCTTGAAGGCGTATTTTGAGGCCAATGCCAAAGGCTTGCTAGAGAAAGGGTATAAGATCGAGAAGGTAAGCGGAAAGAAAGCGTCTTTCTCTATTATCCCGGCGGATGGGTCTTATAAAGTGACGTTTGGCGAAGACGAGTTCATCGAGTTTTTTAAAGAGTTCTTGCGTCCGCAATTAGTAGAAATGCTGTTCTGATATGAGTAAGTATTACTACTTAATCTCCGGACTTCCTAACATAGCGTTGGATGATAGTAAACTAGCCTATTCGGTCTGTGAGTTCCGGACAGAAATAGAGGATATGCTATCTTCTAAGGACAAAAAGCTGATTGATTTATTTTATTTGAAATATGATAATATAAATCTGCTGGCTCACGCTAAAAGGCCGGACTCCGATCCGGATCAAAGAGGAAGAATAACGTATGATGAGTTCAATACTTTATATAAAGCGTTGAAGGATGAGGAAAAAATTCCCAAAAATGATAATCTCCCGCCTTATTTCGTGGACTTTTTTAAACTGTATCTAGCCGAAGAGGCTAAGGACACCAAAAGCGAGAAAGAATATATATCATGGGAAGACCGCTTGGCTGCGTTATATTATGAATATGCCATGAAATGTGGGAATAAGTTCGTGGCCGATTGGTTCGAGCTTAACCTGAATATCAACAATGTTCTTACTGCGATCACTTGCCGTAAATATGGATTTGATAAGGCCAATTATATCGTGGGGCATAATGAGATAGCGGAAAATATCCGTACGTCGAACGCCCGTGATTTCGGCTTGGGCGATTCCGTGGAATATTTGCCCGAGTTACAACGCATCGCCGAAGAGACCGATCTGATCGTTCGTGAGAAGAAAATCGATCTTTTGAAATGGAAATGGCTGGACGATAATACCTTCTTCAAGACATTCGACATAGAGAGTGTATTCGCTTATTTATTGAAATTGGAGATGATAGAGCGCTGGGTAACCTTGGATAAGGCGAGAGGCGAGAAGACTTTCCGTGAATTGGTAGGCGCCATGAAGATGGGTAGTGAGAATGCGTTGGAAGAATTTAAAAGAAACAATATAAAATAAATTATGGCTACGAAAGGAATTGTAAAAGGAATCGTATCCAACCTAGTAACCGTAGAGGTGGATGGTCCGGTTTCTCAGAATGAGATCTGTTACATTTCTGTCGGAGGCGTGAAGCTGATGTCGGAAGTAATCAAGGTGATAGGTAAGAATGCCTTTGTACAAGTATTTGAGAGCACACGTGGTATGCGTGTCGGCGACGAGGCTGAATTCCAAGGGCATATGTTGGAAGTTACGCTGGGTCCGGGTATGTTGTCCCGCAACTATGACGGTTTGCAGAATGACTTGGACAAGATGGAAGGTGTATTCTTGAAACGTGGCGATTATACGTTTGCGTTGGACAATGATAAGAAGTGGGATTTCAAGCCTCTGGCTAAAGCGGGCGATACCGTGAGCGCCGGTGATTGGCTGGGAGAGGTGGACGAGAATTTCCAACCTCATAAGATTATGGTCCCCTTTAAGTTCGAGGGATCTTATACTGTGAAATCGGTGGTTCCAGCCGGACAATATACCATCAATGATACGATGGCTGTCCTTACGGACGAAAATGGCACGGACGTAAACGTGACGATGATCCAAAAATGGCCGGTAAAGAAAGCCATCACTTGTTATAAGGAAAAGCCCCGTCCATTCAAATTGCTGGAGACGGGCGTTCGTACGATCGATACCGTGAACCCGATCGTTGAGGGTGGTACCGGATTTATCCCCGGTCCGTTCGGTACGGGCAAGACGGTGCTTCAGCACGCTATCTCTAAACAAGCGGAAGCGGATATCGTGATTATCGCTGCCTGCGGTGAGCGTGCGAATGAGGTCGTAGAGGTATTTACGGAGTTCCCGGAATTGGTAGACCCGCATACGGGACGTAAATTGATGGAACGTACGATCATTATCGCCAATACATCCAACATGCCGGTAGCCGCTCGTGAGGCATCCGTATATACGGCGATGACCATCGCCGAGTATTATCGCAGCATGGGCTTGAAGGTTCTGTTGATGGCCGACTCTACTTCCCGCTGGGCACAGGCTTTGCGTGAGATGTCCAACCGTTTGGAGGAGTTGCCCGGACCGGATGCCTTCCCGATGGACTTGTCCGCTATCGTGGCGAACTTCTACGCTCGTGCGGGATTCGTCCATTTGAAAAACAACGCTACAGGTTCCGTCACTTTCATCGGTACGGTATCGCCGGCCGGTGGTAACTTGAAGGAGCCGGTGACCGAGAATACGAAGAAGGTGGCCCGTTGTTTCTATGCCTTGGAGCAGGAGCGTGCCGACCGTAAACGTTATCCGGCCGTAAACCCGATCGAGAGTTATTCCAAGTATATCGAGTATCCGGAGTTTCAGGAATACATCGCTAAACATATCTCCCCGGAATGGATCGAGAAAGTAAACGAGATCAAGACCCGTATGTTGCGTGGTAAGGAGATCTCCGAGCAAATCAATATCTTGGGTGATGATGGTGTGCCTGTCGAGTATCACGTTACATTCTGGAAGTCCGAGTTGATCGACTTCGTGATCTTGCAACAGGATGCTTTCGATGCCATCGATGCGGTTACTCCGTTGCAACGTCAGGAATTCATGCTGGATAGAGTCGTAAATGTTTGCCGTTCAGAGTTTAAGTTTGATAACTTCCTTGAGGTTATGGACTACTTTAAGAAGATGATCAACATCTTTAAGCAGATGAACTATTCGGAATATGAGAGTGACCAATTCAAGAAGTTTAATACGGAACTGGATGAACTTTTGAAGGAGAGAATCGAAAATTAAAAGAGTTATGGCAACAAAAGCATTTCAAAAAATATATACGAAGATTACCCAGATCACAAAAGCTACCTGTTCGCTGAAAGCAACGGGAGTTGGGTATGATGAGTTGGCCTCTGTAGACGGAAAGCTGGCTCAGGTGGTAAAGATTATCGGCGACGAGGTGACGTTGCAGGTATTCTCCGGAACGGAAGGTATCCGTACGAATGCCGAGGTGGTATTCATGGGGAAGGCCCCTTCCTTGAAAGTAGGTGACCAGTTAGCCGGACGTTTCTTCAACGCTTATGGTGAGCCTATCGATGGCGGCCCGATCCCCGAGGGACGTGAGGTCGAGATCGGTGGTCCGTCCGTGAACCCGGTACGTCGTAAACAACCCTCTGAATTAATCGCTACGGGTATCGCCGGTATCGACTTGAATAATACCTTGGTAACCGGTCAGAAGATCCCGTTCTTCGCCGACCCCGACCAGCCTTTCAACCAAGTTATGGCGATGGTAGCCTTGCGTGCGAAGTCCGATAAGATTATCTTGGGAGGTATGGGTATGACGAACGACGACTACCTGTTCTTTAAGAATACATTTAGTAACGCCGGTGCCCTAGACCGTATCGTTAGTTTTATCAACACGACCGAGGACCCGTCCGTGGAGCGTATCTTGATCCCGGATATGGCGTTGAGCGCCGCTGAGTATTTCGCCGTGGAGAAGAATGAGAAGGTCTTGGTATTGCTTACCGATATGACCAACTACGCCGATGCCTTGGCGATCGTATCAAACCGTATGGACCAGATCCCGTCTAAGGACTCTATGCCGGGTTCCTTGTATTCGGATTTGGCGAAGATTTACGAGAAAGCCGTTCAATTCCCGGCGGGAGGTTCCATCACGATTATCGCCGTAACGACCTTATCCGGTGGTGATATCACGCATGCCGTACCTGATAATACGGGTTATATCACGGAAGGTCAGTTGTATTTGCGTCGTGATAGCGATGTGGGTAAGGTCATCGTCGATCCGTTCCGAAGCTTGTCTCGTTTGAAACAGCTGGTAACCGGAAAGAAGACCCGTGAGGATCATCCACAGGTAATGAACGCCGCCGTACGTTTGTATGCCGATGCCGCCAACGCTAAGACCAAGCTGGAGAACGGTTTCGACTTGACCGACTACGACAACCGTACCTTGTCTTTCGCCAAGGATTATTCTTCTAAGCTGTTGGCTATCGACGTAAACTTGGATACGACGGAGATGCTGGACGTAGCTTGGGGATTGTTCGCTAGATATTTCAGCCCGGAGGAGGTAAATATCAAACAAGGATTGGTTGATAAGTACTGGAAGTAAATTAAATAAACATGGCAATAAAGTTTCAATATAATAAAACCTCTCTTCAGCAATTGGAAAAGCAACTGAAGATGCGTGAACGCTCCCTGCCTACGATCAAGAGCAAGGAGAGCGCCCTGCGTATCGAGGTGAAGCGGACCAAGGACGAAGTGAATAAATTGGAACTTCAGCTAGAACGAGAGATTCAGAGTTACGAGAATATGGTGGCTTTGTGGAACGAGTTCAATCCGGAGCTGATCTCCGTGAAGGACGTTACGCTCTCCACGAAGAAGATCGCCGGCGTGATCGTCCCGTTATTGGACGAGATCAAGTTCGAGATCGGACATTATAGTCTCTTTAATGCCCCCGCATGGTATACGGATGGTATCGAGTTGCTGAAAAAGCTGGCTCGTACCGGTATCGAGGCGGAGTTCTCGGGCATGAAGCTGGAGTTGTTGGAGCATGCTAGGAAAAAGACCACTCAGAAGGTGAACCTGTTTGAGAAGGTACAGATTCCGGGTTATAAGGATGCGATCCGTAAGGTGAAACGGTTTATGGAAGACGAGGAGAGTCTTTCTAAGTCCTCACAGAAGATCATGAGAGCCAATCAGGAGAAACGTAAGGCAAAAGAAGAAAAAGAGGAGGCCGAGGTATGATAGTAAAGATGAGTAAATATGCCTTTATGGTGTACCATAAGGAGTATGATACGTTCCTTTCTACGCTTCGTGACTTAGGTGTCGTCCATATCAAGGAGACAAACTCCGTGATGGATAACGAGAGGTTGCAAGAGCTTCTGGCTGAGCGTAAACAGATCAATACGCTGATGCGTTACTTTAAGAACCTCCATGCGGCGGAGAAAGACGTTAAGTTTGCCCCGGCCCGTGAGTTGACGAAAGAGGAAGGCTTGAAGTTGGTGCGTAAGATAGAGGAATTGCAAGATAAGAAAGCGCAATTGATCGCTTCCAAGCAATCGATCGAGAAGGATCTGGCTTATATGGAAATATGGGGTGAGTTCAGTTATCAGAATATCAACCGTCTGAAAAGAGCGGGATACGATGTTACGTTCTTTACCTGTCCTACTGCTAAGTACGAGCCGGAATGGGGCGTGCTGTATAACGCCATTCTGATCAATAACTTCCAATCGGTAACGTATTTTATCACGATTACCAAGGAAGGTACCTTGATCGATATAGACGCTGAACGTCCGAAGATGCCGGTTCAAGGATTGGCGAAGTTGCGTGCCCGTCTGGATCAACGTCTCAAGGATATCCAGAATGTGGAGGATGAGCTGAAACATCGTGCCGTGGAGGATTATAAAACGTTGGAGGAATTCGATAAGAACCTGCAGGACGAGTTTAATCTTTCTAATGCGTTAGTGCAGACAGACCGGCAAGCGGGTGATAAGCTCATGTTGTTGGAAGGTTGGGTGCCGACGGAAAACGCTCCGGCCTTGGAGCACGAGCTGGATAAGCAAGGTTATTTCTTCCAGCAATTAGAGATCGAGGATGGGGATAAGGTGCCTATCAAGTTACGGAATAATAAATTCAGTAAGCTGTACGAGCCTATCACGAAGATGTTCTCCTTGCCTAATTACGGTGAACTTGATCCGACCCCGTTGTTCGCCCCGTTCTTTATGCTGTTCTTCGGACTTTGTTTCGGCGATGGCGGATACGGTTTGTTGGTCATGATCGCTTGTACGATCTTGAAGAAGAAGGTGAACCCGGACTTCAAGCCTTATTTGACCTTGTTCCAGTATTTAGGTTTCGCCGCCTTATTGGTGGGTACTTGTACGGGATCTTTCTTCGGAGTGGCCTTGGCGGATATCCCGGCTTTGTCAAAGATCAAGAACTACTTTGTGAATAGCGACAACTTGATGACATTCTCTATTGTCATCGGTTTGGTACAGATCATATTCGGTAAATGTGTCGCTGCTTACAAGATCAAGATACAGAAAGGAACGAAACACAGTATCGCTCCGTTCGCTTGGGTGTTCGTGATCATATCCTTGGCATTGGCGTTCGGACTTCCAATGTTGAACGTTCACTTGCCGAACGCTGTCGTTATGGTATGTTACGGAATCGCCATCTTGGGTCTGGTTGTCGCTTATCTGTACAATACACCGGGCAAGAACGTATTCTTGAACTTTGGTACCGGACTTTGGAACACGTACAATATGGCCTCCGGATTGCTGGGGGATACGTTATCATACATTCGTTTGTTCGCTATCGGTCTGACCGGTTCCATCTTGGGTGGCGTATTTAATACGTTGGCGGTTACGATGACAGACGGTATGAATATCGTGGCACGTGCGATCTGTATGTTGTTGATCTTGTTAGTGGGTCACTCCATCAATATCGCTCTTTGTACGATCAGCTCCTTGGTACACCCGCTTCGTTTGATCTTCGTGGAATATTACAAGAACGCAGAGTTCGAAGGTGGAGGTAAGGCCTATGAGCCATTCAGAAAAGCATAACAATTAAACGAGAAAATAAAACAATAAAAGAATAATTTAAAAACACATTTTATTATGGAACCAATTTTATTAGCTTATGTAGGTATTGCGTTGATGACAGGTTTAACTTTTATCGGCAGTAGTTATGGTGTTACGATCGCAGGTAATGCGGTGGTAGGTGCGATGAAGAAAAATCCGGATGCTCTGGGTACGTACATCGCTTTAAGTGCGTTGCCTTCTTCACAGGGTTTGTATGGATTCGTGGGCTACTTTATGATGCAGAAGTTCTTGGTCGCTGATATTTCCATGTTGGCCGCTACGGCTGTTTTCGGCGCTGGTTTAGTGTTAGGTTTCGCTGGTTTTTACTCTTCAATCCGCCAAGCTCAAGTTTGTGCGAATGGTATCGCTGGTGTTGGTGCCGGACACAACGTATTCGGTGCTACGATGGTAATGGCCGTATTCCCAGAGTTATACGCTATCTTGGCCTTATTGGTTGTGATCTTGATTGGCGGAACGATTCCTGTCGCCTAATCATTCAAACATCTGGATATAATAAAGGCCGTCCCGGACATTCCCGGGGCGGCTTTTTTGATTGGATCAATGAATAAACTATCTCTTTTAGTTTATTAACTATACGAATTAGTTTGGTAACTAAAAGTTTTAGTTACTTTGTCGCAAACAAGATAAGGTTATGAAACGACTTACGGCGAAAGAAGAAGAAATCATGGGCTGGTTCTGGCAGAAAGGCCCATTGTTCGTGAAGGAGCTACTTGAATATTACGAGGAGCCTAAACCTCATTTCAATACCCTTTCTACGATTGTCCGAGGCTTGGAGGAGAAAGGTTTCCTCGCCCATAAGAATTTCGGGAATAGCTATCAATATTATGCGGTCTTAACAGAAAAGGAGTATAGCAACGGTACGTTGAAAAATGTGATCGCTAAGTATTTCAATAATTCTTATCTGGGGGTTGTCTCTACGCTGATCAAGGAAGAGGATATCTCTGTGGATGATCTGCGAAAACTAATAGATGATGTAGAACAAGGGAATCGTAAATAAGAACGAATATGGGAATCTTCTTTGTATATATCCTTAAATCATCCGTGTGCTTGACGATATTTTATCTGTTTTATAAGCTATTGTTGAGCCGTGATACCTTCCATCGTTTCAACCGGATCGCTTTATTAAGCTTGATCATGCTTTCGGTTATCATCCCATTTTGTGAGATTACTTTGGAGGAAGCGACGGCCATTCAGCGTCCGGTCATGGATTTGGAGAATTTGCTAGCGGCGGTTTCCATGAGAACGTCGGCAGAATCCGCTAGCCAACCTGTATGGTTACGAGTTATGGTGATAGCCTATATAATCGGAGGGATATTAACGCTTTGTCAATTCGCATATTCATTTTATGCCTTGTTTCGGTTGATGAGACAAGGTACACCGAAGCTGGTGGACGGAATCCATCTGATTCTTACGGACCAACCAGTCGTCCCGTTCAGTTGGATGCGAACGATCGTAATAAGCCGGAAGGATTTTGAGGAAAGTGGGATAGAGATCATGACGCATGAGATGGCGCATATAAAAGCCCGTCATTCCATTGATCTGCTGATCTCCGAGATTTGTATCCTGTCCCATTGGTTCAACCCATCTGTCTGGTTGTTGAGGCAGGAATTACAAAATATCCATGAATACGAGGCCGACGAGGGCGTATTAAATCAAGGCGTCGACGCAAAAAGATATCAATTATTATTAATCAAAAAAGCTGTTGGTGCACAGCGCTTCACTTCTATGGCCAACAGCTTTAATCACAGTTCACTTAAAAAGCGAATAGCTATGATGTTAAAACAAAAATCAAGTCCATGGGCACGGTTGAAGTATCTGTATGTACTCCCGTTGGCAGCCTTAACGGTGGTAGCCTTTGCCCGTCCGGAAATCTCTCACGAATTGGAGAAGATTTCGAGTGTCAAAATTAGCGAAATTATTCCGGTTCAGGAAAAAAAAGAGCCTAAAAGAAATGTAGAGGTTGAGACCCTCGCAAGGGATTCGGTCGTTTCTGAAAAAGATATGCAAGCGATACAGGAAAAGGTCTCGGCCGTGATGGAGAAATACCAGCCGGAGATTGACAAGGCGGTCGAAGAGGCTGTGAAAGCGGTGAATATCGACGAGATAGTTTCTGCGGAAATGGCGAAACACCAAGCTGAGATCGACAAGGCTGTGCAAGCGGCGATAGAGGCAGCCAAGATAAATGAGACTATTGCCGCCGAAATGGAGAAGATCCAACCGGAGATCAATCGAACCATAGAGGAGGCCATGAAAGCCATAGATATCAATGAGAAGGCTGCTAAGGAGGCATCAAAGGTAAAATCCTCTTTCTCCGGTATTGTTTATATCGATGGAGTGGAATCATCTAAAGAGAGGATGGACAATTTGAATCCCGATCATATTGCGTCTATGAATGTGTACAAAGGAAACGAGGCGATCGCTAAATTCGGAGAGAAAGGTCGTAATGGTGTTATCGAGATAAAATTGAAGAAATAACTTTAGTCTTCCCCCTTTACTATTCTCATTCGTGAGATAGGGTAAAGGGGATCTCTTTTTAAATACATTTGTTCATTCATTTACAAAACAGTATTTAAAATAGGGATATGGATGAGAAAGGATTTGTAGAAGGTATGAGGGAGTATATAGCCCAGTTGAATCGAGAAAAGCGATATTCCTCGGCTAAGAGTTATCAAGACGCATTAAACTCCTTTATAAGGTATAGCGGAACCGACTGTATAGCTTACTCGGCTATTAATAAGGATAATCTTCGCCGGTACGAGGCTTATTTATTGGAGAACGGCTGTATGCGCAATACGATTTCCACTTATATGCGGCGTTTGCGTTGTATCTATAACAAAGCGGTGGAGAACGGTAAGGCGGAATTTATTCCCACTTTATTCAAGGGGATTTTTACGGGTGTGGAAAGTAAGCGTAAGAAGTCCTTGCCTATCGAGGATTTACACCGTCTGATGACAGTCCCGGTGGAGGATGGGAAGCAGAGAAAGACACAGTTGGCGCTTTGCTTGATGTTTCTGTTTGGGGGTATGTCTTTCGTTGACTTTGCCCACTTGAAGACCGGTAATATCAAAAACGGTATATTAGATTACAACCGTCAGAAGACCGGGACACCGATGAGACTGGAGATCTTGGAGACAGCCGAGACAATGTATAAGGAATTGTCAGGAGAGAAAGTGCGAGATTCCGGATATTTATTTCCCTTTCTGAGTGGCACCAGAGAGGGGCGTGAGGAATACCTCGAATACAATGCGGCACTATTTCGATTTAACCGGAATTTAAAAGCGTTGAAAGAATTTGCGGGAATTACCTCAGATGTCACCTCTTATACGATTCGCCATTCTTTTGCCATGACATTAAAAGAACAAAATGTCCCGATTGAAATGATCAGCGAACTATTGGGGCATAAATCTATCAAGACAACACAAATTTATTTAAGGAGTTTCTCTTTAGGGAAAATGACGGAGGTTAATAGCGCCTGCTTTGGCGGTGTCTATAATTATGAATCTCAAGCGGGGTGAGGCTACTTGGAGAGTAGCGTATTCTTTCACGGCGCAAATGTAATAAAAAATAGCTAAAAACAAGCGAATAGATCCGCTTGTTTGTTCATTATTGGTGTTTGACCCTCTCTATTCTTTGATTTTTCCATTTTTTCCTAGACGTATAGACACGGTGATGCGGGCGAAACGACTCCTTGTTTTCGGTATCATTCCGCCATGTCTCATAATCTGTGTGTATCCCTGTAGAGATGGGGCGTGCCCCGTCTCATCCCTTCAAAATGGTATTTAAAATTACTCCCAGACGGTGGGAGACGGGGCATGCCCCGTCTCTACAACCGGGTAATAACCATTCTCCTACCTTTTTACGCTACTCTCCAAGTAGCCTAAGATTTCGAGAGATGGTAATTTTCAGTAATGCCATATTTGAAAATATAAAACGCTGTTTATCAAGATGATATAAATGATTCTTGGTAGGGCTCTGAATTGCCATGGGGTCTGTTTTCGGGCCATGGGATAACCACTAGAAAAGATAATCATAGAGATGGATATATTGACAGGCAAGTGCTCGGATAGGTTCATGGCGCATGTTCGTAAGCGACGTGATCAGGAGGCTGTCCGCTGGTACGTGCTCACGCTTCCTACCGCCGGTGGCGGGCGTGACAAGATCAGCCCCTCGAAGGGACTGGACGTTGAGCTTTCCCGCCGCGAGCGTCGTGGGGAGGCCTTGTTCGAGTATTTCTCCCCCTCGTATGTCGAGGCGAGGAAGGTGGGCGGCAAGATGGTCAACACGAAACGGCCCCTGCTGTACAACTACGTGTTCATCCACGCCTCGGAGAACGAGATCTTTAGTCTGAAGCGTACGCTTCCCCTGTACAATTTCCTACCCCGGGTTTCCTCGGGTGGACAGTCTTACTTTCCCTACCTCTCGGATCGTGAGATGGAGACCTTACGTTGGGTCGCGGCGTCTTACTCCAACGAGCTTCCGGTGTACGTGCCTGATAGCGGCCACCTGTTGAAAGGCGACCGTGTGCGTATCACCTCCGGTCCGTTTGCCGACATGGAGGCCGAGGTGGTGGTACAGCCGGGCGGTGGCCATAAGGACGTGATGGTGCGTATCCTCGATTGCATGTGGGTTCCCTTGTTCGAGGTGAGAGCTGGGGAGTATGAGTTGATCGAGTTGAACACGGGGGGCAAGCACGTGTATACCCATTTGGACAACGACCGTCTGTCGGAAGGCTTGCACGGGGCCTTGGGGCGTTACCATTCGTCCGGCAGCGTAGTGGAGGAGGATGCCTGTCTGGCCCGTGAGGTCCTGCGTGGCTACGCCTCTCTCCGTGCTGAGACCGACGTGATCCGTTGCAAGCTTTACTCGTTGCTCCTTCCTGCCTATAAGCTTTTGGGCGATGAGGATGAGTTCGATCGTTTGCATGCCACGATGCGCAGTATGCTCCCGGTGATAAAGGCGGCGCAATCCCGTGCCTTGCTGCTGGTCACGCTGTACGGCTGTACGGACAGCAGCCTCTATCAGCGCATGGCGCACGAGTTGGTTGACCCTTGGATGGAGGAGGCCTCGCCCAAGAAGAGCAAGTCCGTGTTGATACGTCGTTTACGTGATTACGACCGTTGGCTCGGACACGGGATCAGTTGATAAGTAAAAGTTGCGCATAGCGATAAATGAAAGATATGAGAAAAGAGAGAGAGACGTGCGAGGTTCCTTCCGGCCTCCGGTTGATGAACCTGTTGCGTGAGCATTTGACAGAGATCATGGATCGTGAGCGTGCGAACCAAAACTCAATACACCTGTATTGCACGGGGCCCTACTGGGTAGCGTTCGAGTGTTCGGCCTATCAGTTGTATCGTGCATTTCCGGATAGCGAGACCATGCCGTTGCGCCTGTTCGCCTACCCGTTCCCGATCGTGATGGTGTCCGTTACGGATCGCTCGCTCCGCTCGTACGCCCGCAAACATATCTTGAGAAGAGACGAGTCGGATTACAAGCTATTGACCGTCCCCGGATTTTCCTTGGCAGACTACCGTGAATGGCACGCCGGCGAGGTGGAGGGACTACCTTTATTAAGTGAGAGAGTATGAGTGCTGAAAAAAAGAAAAC
>NZ_QTLZ01000022.1:0-47980 GCF_003635425.1 Parabacteroides sp. AF27-14 | reverse complement strand
TATTAAGTGAGAGAGTATGAGTGCTGAAAAAAAGAAAACTACACCATTAGGAAAAAGTGAGGGAGCGGAACCGGAGCGATTCATCCCGGATGGGATGGGTATGTTCCAACGTAATGTAAAACGTATAGGGGATTGTGCGCTGGCGTTTTTGGCCTTGATCGTATTCTCCCCGCTGTTTTTACTTTGTTATATCGCCGTAAAACGGGAGGATGGAGGCCCGGCGATCTTTAAGCAAGAGCGTATCGGTCGTTTCGGTCGCCCGTTCAACATCTATAAGTTCCGCAGTATGCGTTTGGACGCGGAGAAGTTCGGTCCGGCCCTTTACAAGGGTGGGGCAGATCCCCGTATGACCCGTGTCGGAAAATTCCTCCGGGTACATCACTTGGACGAGTTGCCCCAGTTATGGAATGTCTTCGTGGGCGACATGTCCTTTATCGGTCCCCGTCCCGAGCGTAAGTTCTACATCGACCAGATCATGGAGCGTGATCCCCGTTACCGTTACCTCTACCAGATCCGTCCGGGGGTGACCTCTTACGCCACGCTCTACAATGGGTATACGGACACGGTCGATAAGATGCTCCGCCGCTTGCGTTACGACCTGTTCTATCTGGAGCATCGCTCTTGGCTGTTCGATTTCAAGATATTGGTGAAGACCTTCTTGAATATAGCGTTCGGTAAGAAATTCTGATATTTCTGTAATATCTTGTGGTAAAACTTTGTTTGTAAGATAATATAGCTATCTTTGCGTAATAACATAAAAAACGAAACCTCTATGGATAACAAAAAAAAAGAAATGAGACCAGTGTCTGTCTTTCAAAAGATATTGGAAGACAAACGAATTATTCGAGAATGTATTCAAAAGGGAGGTGATATAAAAGAAATAGCACGACAACGTGGAATCAAGTTTGCCACTCCCTTATGATATAGTAGAGGAAAGTGATTGGAATTATTCATTTAAGACTAAGCATGGCATTGTTTATCATGCTTATTTTATAGATTTTTCAATATACCATCCGACATTTGATAATGTCTATACTTTTAATATAGAGCCGGAGTCAGATAGACCTCATCCGATAGATAATCGTATAGCGATGACCATAGTCTCGTTATTACGGATATTCTTCTCAAGGAACGACCATGCGATGATAATGGTTTGTGATAATTTAGATGGCAAAGAAAAAAAGCGCAGATTGTTGTTCTCTAAATGGTATTCTGCTTATAATGATGGAAGCATCATAAAATACGATGCTTCCACCCAAATCGATGATTACCTGCTTTACGTTTCTATTTATTTAAATAAAAATAATTCGAAACGTAATGTTTTAGTTCAAGCCTTCTATGAATTAGTAAAGAATAATTTATATCCAATAGATGAATGACGACTATTTTTTGTGGAGGCATAGTATGGCTTTCATAAGGTTTCATACTCCTTCCTTGCGTCAAAGCAAGGGCAAGCCTTCTTTATATAGGGGCTAAGCTGGTAATGCCCTAGAATACGTGCCTCCGGGTAGTCCCTTCGTAATTGCCGTAGCAGATCCATCAAGGTACAGCGCTGGGCGTAGGTCCGGGTATCGGCCGGACGGCCTTGTTCGTCGAGTCCTCCCTCGTAACATATACCGATACTTTTGTCGTTCCATCCGGCTGCGTGCGCCCCGATCTGGTTGACCGGCCGGCAGCGGTGCAGTTCCCCGTCCCGTGTGATATAGAAATGATACCCGATATCGGCGAATCCCCGTGCCTTGTGCGATGAACGGAGCGCCTCCACAGGAAAATCCCTGTCATATCGTGTGGCCGAGCAATGAATTACAAGGAGTCTGACCTCCCTATAATTCTGGTAGAAACAATAAGCCTTACCCATGATAATTGAAAATTAGAGAATACAGGATTGGATGCCAAGTGCTCCCGCGATGGCGGTAGCTACGGCGATGATCACTTTGATAATAGTACTCCATACGGACTTTTTCATGAATTATGAATTTTAAATTATGAGTTATGAATTAGGAATCCCGGCTGATATAAGAGGAAAGCTTCGCTTTCCTTGGGACGGCCTCAGCGGACGGGCGTCAAGCGAAGAGACCGCAGCGAGCGTGAGGAGCATCCCTGTCTGAGCGAAGCGAGTTGGGATGCGACAGCGAGCGTAGGTCTCGAAGTAGCCCGTCAGCGTCAGCCTTGACCTTTTGGTTACTTTTGGGTCAAGCCAAAAGTGACACATCAGATCTCATCAGGCGACTCAGAATCGGAACCGCCCCCTTCCTCCACCGGCGTCCCGAGTATCGTCACCTTGAGCAACGAAGTCTTCTCGCCCAGCAGCGAGTAGCGTCGTGCCCCGTTCAGTATGGTATAGGAAGGCGAGAATCCCGGTACGATAGTCCGTATATGCGTAGCCTTGACCTCGGGGGCGGTCGCTACCCCCTTCTCCGTGACGAAGCGGTTATAGACGGTTCCGAACCCCAGCAGTTCCACCTTGTAGCCTTTCTGCAGGTTCTTGATGACATACCGCTGATAACGATCCAATACGTTCAATACGTCACCCTTCGTGAGCGAGGACTCCTCGGCGATCTGGTCGGCCGCGTCTTGCGTGGACAGGGTACCGAAATAATAGGGAACCGGCTTGTACACCTCCTGCTTGGGATCCGTCTTGGGGATAAAAAACTTTCGTGCTTGAAATGCTTGTGGCATGGTAATTGAAAATTAAAAGTTGATAATAGAAAATTAATTGTTTGTTGATCAACGTTACAAAGATAGGTTCCGCCGTAAGAGGCGGTGATGCCGGTTGATGCCCGGGGCAGGGAATAACGATTAATTAACATGGGACACGGTGATAACCGCCGGTTTCTTACGCTGCCCATCGTAAGCCCCTTTGAATAGGCATTATAAGAAGCCTTGGATGGGCATTGTAAAGACCTTAGAATGCCTGTTCTAGTTGACAAGTGACAATAGGCCGTTTTAATTTACCGCTGTGCGTAACTGTCAACTAATTTACGGTTCACCAAGATAGAGTATGATCAACCCCACCTGTCGTGGCGTAAATATACGTTGCTCGGGGCGGTAGCCCGTCTCCCGCAGCTTATCGTACAACTCCGTGCATCGGATGATCCAACGGCGTAGACGGTTACAAGCTTGATGGGAGGCCAGCTCCGGGAAATAGGATGCCGCCAATGCGGACTTTCTTAATGGTAAGGACATTTGATTTATTGTTTATGGATTATGAATCTGGGAAAATGAAACTTGCGAACTTGCAAACTTGCAGTCGGTTCCATACCTCACACACATACATGTACATTATAAAGGGGATTGGGGTGTCTGGCGTTGTTTGGCCGTGAATATATATTCACCCCGTGCGTTCTTTTGGATCACGCCCTTTTCCAGCATACGCCGTAAGTGAGAGTCTAGGGTATCGGTACCCATGCCGATCCTCTTTGCCTCCCGGAGCGCCTCTTGGCGGTTGAAGGCGAGGGGGAGGGCATCGAATAACGCCTCCTGAGGTGTAGGTTCCCGTTGTTGCACGTCGGTGGCGGGCAGGATAGACAGGATGTGGCAAGCGTGCCGGTAAAGAGGCTCGGTGAGGTTGAGCACGGCCTCGAAATCAGCCTCTGTCGCTATCAAGTCCAGTTTCGGTACGATACCGTCTCGGACATTCTCTTCCGGTATGTCATCGGAAGGGGAGAGACCGGGGGAATTGAGAATGGAAAATTGAGAATTGAAAATTGTTTTGTGTGGCGGGAGGAGTTTTTCCGTGGCTCGTAGCAGGGCCACCACGCTTAGGATTCGGCAGATGTTGATGGCGATACGTGCCACGGTGCTTCTCATGGCTCCCCCATGCGTGAAACCCGCATGGCCGAAAAGTTGCGCGAAACGTTCGTTGAAACGGATTTTTTGCTCTTCGGACAGCTTGAGCTGAATGAGATTCACGGAAGTGCCGAGCCACTCGATGAACGTCTTCCACTGTTTGCCCCATCCGGTGAACCGGGAATCATAATCCTCATCGGACAGGTCGAACTGGTTTACCCATTCGGTGATGGAGGGCATATAGTAAAACATCTGGCGTGAGAACAATCCGTTCTCGGCCGAGGGAATGAGCGGTTTCACCTGTGCCGGTGTCCCGCTTAACAAGACACTGAGAAAAGATTTCATACATTCCAGATACTCATGATTCATACGCCGGTTAAAGGCTAGTCGGTCATGATCGTAGCATTTGCGCAAGGTATCGCTCCAATGGCCGTAATCCGTGCCGATGGCGGTGCTGACGGTATCCGCCTCGGTCTCACAGATCAGTCCCACGCCATCCGCCTCGATGAGGTTCTCTAATACGCCCGTTCCGGAGTTATCGCCGGCGATCAGGAACATCTTAGGCTTTGGCTCTTCCGGCTCAGGGGTTTTCGCCCGCTCCTTGCCTAGGGAACCCCACCGTGCCTTCTCCAGCCGGTATTCCTTGCGTAGGGATTTGAATTCCTCCATCATTGCCTCGTGGATCGGTTCGGCTAGGTGGCGTACCCAAGTGAGCGCCCCCTTTCCCGAGGCGGGAGGCGCCACGATGAAGGTTTGCAGGCAGGGATAATGGTATTTACGTCCGTAGAGTATGCGCAAGTGCTTGTTGAGGGTAGCGCCTAGTACGGTGACGGCACCTAGCAGCAGGATATCCCGTTGCGCCGGGGAGTCACCGCAGTCGATGAGCTGGTTCAAGAAAGGGGGCCAATCATAGTTTCCGAAGACGGGCATATTAATGTACGCCTCATGTGCGCAGGTGTGTGTGAGAGGATGAGCGGGCTGCAAGTTTGCAAGTTCGCAAGTTTCGGGCTGCTTCCCTGCGTAGCTCCGGGCGGTACCGGCCAGTTGCTTGTCGAGTTTCACGCCAGCGGTCTCTGCCCAGTGATAGACAGACCCGATTCCGTTTCGCCCGTTACCCCCTTTGAGGGCGTGGTCGAAGAGTCTGTCCGCCTCGTCGGACACATACTTTTCCGAGATACGGCAGATGCGATGGAACAACGACTGTCCCGCCTCGCCGCAATCGTTGGCGATAGCGAAGGCCAGCGGCATATACTCTTGATAGGTGGGAGCGACGTTCGCCCCCTGTTTCTCGATAGCGGCCACGAGCCGCTCTAAATCTTGAATAGTGTTCATGGTAATATATAATTTTCAATTTTCAATTCTCAATTTTCAATTGCCACGATTTCTCAGCTTGGCTGAAGAGTCGTGGCAGAGGAAACAAGCCCTTGACAAGTCGGCGTTTGAGGTATCGGCTTTCAGTCCGTATCTCCACTCAAGGTATTCCCAAGCCGATCGTCGTGCCTCGTCGAAGGCCCACTCGATCGTGGCGGTAACGGACAAACGATAAGGCACGAAGAGCTTTACGCCTGTGTTACTGGGGCTGATGAAGGCGAGGTCGGGGCGTAGTCGCTCGTCGGCGAACAGCGTGTCTCGCCACGTACAAGCCTCCTCGGGCGAGGCGAGATGATCGATATCGATAACCAGTTCACCCGAGGGAAAAAGCAACCGGTCCTCCTTTCGGTAGGAGAATACCCCGGCGGGCGTGACGTAGGGCAGGAGGCTTTGCTTCAACTGCTTGAAGCGTTTCTCGTCGTCCAGTGCGACACGTGTGCGGTCCGTCCGTTCCCGTAGCCATTCATTGGTGCTGATATAGGCATGCAATTGGATGATACTGACCACTCCGTTTGGCACTTGATTGGTAATCGGAGCGTTGTAAAAAGACATGATGGATTCTTCCATTGTGTTTGTTTTTTAATAAGGTTTAAACAATGATGATCCAAGGCTTTCGCTTCGGATCGCAGGTAAAGATATAGCCTTTGAATTTGTGGGTGGCGCACTCATGGGTGCGCCAATTTAAGAATATTATAACCTATTTTAATGTTTCTTCAAGGTTTTAGCGTTTCACCATGGAGAGATTTCCCCCTTGAGACGTAATGATCGAACCGCAAAGCTCGGATCTGAACCCTTGGATTCGTGTGGCGTCCTTCGAGGTATACCTCATCTTAGATCGTTGGGGTCTGTCCTCCGTGCGAGACGCTTCCGTGTTCTTGGGTATCAGCCGCCACACACTGTCGAAGTTGAGTCCAAGCCATCCGGATGGCAGTCTGCGGCTGGAATCACTAGACCGTGTCTACGCCACCTTCCTCCACTTGGTGTCCTTCCATTTCCCGGAGAAGGAGCGTGAGCCCGAGCGAAATGAACTCCGATGTTCCCGCAGCCGGATACTGGAGCTGAGCTATCCGCTATCGGGGAAGGTGCGGGAGAGGGTGGAGAAAGAGAGGGGTTGAGGAAGATAATCGCTTATTTTGAGGGGAAATGTTTGCAGCAAAGAAAGAAATGGTTTCTATATGTTCTTATAAAATAGCATGGTATGGCGATTACTATAAAAAATATTCCGGTTTTAGAAGGGGCTGTTGCTGAAGATTTCATTCGTAAAGCGGAATATTTGGCAAAAAAGAAGACCCCTACCTTATCTGAGCGTTCCCAAAAGCGTATTTAGGTCGTTTTGGAACGGTCAAAACACTTTAGATTCTAACTGTTTAATCAAAGGGCATGCCTTAAATCGGGCGCTTATTACTTATGTCACAACCTTCTATAAAGAAAAACTTCGCTTATAAAAGCGTACTGACTCTTTCCACTTATTTGATCAATTTCATTACGTTTCCATACGTGGCTCGGATGCTAGGTGTTGAACGTATCGGTTTGGTTAATTTTGTGGATAATACGGTGAATTATTTCTTATTGTTCGCTACAATGGGGGTTGGGCTCCTAGGCGTTCGAGAGATAGCGGCGGTAAAAGAGGATAAGAAACGTAGGGATCAAGTGTATTCAAGCGTGTTAGCCTTGAATCTGTTATTCACCTTGGTATCGTTGGGTATATATCTACTTTGTATATCTACAATACCTAAGCTGTGTCAATATGACGAGTTGTTTTATATAGGAACGGCAAAGATACTTTTTACCGTATTTCTAGTGGAATGGTTTTTTACGGGAGTAGAGAATTTCCGGTATATTACGTTGAGAAGTATCCTTATAAAAGTTCTTTATATAATCAGTGTTTTCCTATTCGTAAGAGATACGTCAGACTATCGACTTTATTTTATACTCACGGTAGGAGTGGTTGTGTTGAACGCTCTTATCAATCAATTATATATTCGACAATTCGTACGGGTTAGATGGAATAATATTCAATTATTCAAGTATCTTAAACAGAACGTGACATTGGGTATTTATACGTTGATGACCTCGATGTATCTCACCTTTAATGTGATGTATTTGGGACTGGTGTCTAATAACACGGAGGTAGGTTATTATACAACAGCGTTTAAGCTGTACTCCGTGATCTTGGGCTTTTTTACCGCATTCACGAATGTCATGTTGCCTCGGATGAGTTCCTTGCTGGCGAATGGAGAGAAGGATCGTTTCCAAGAATTGGTGAATCGTTCGTTCTCTGTGATGTCGACTTGCTGCATCCCCTTGATCCTCTGTAGTATGATAATGGCCCCTCAGATTGTTTATATCCTATCCGGTCCCGGTTATGAGGGAGCGATATTACCCATGCGGATTATCATGCCAGCGGCGTTCGCCGTAGGTGTGGCTCAGGTATTGGCAATACAGGTATTGATGCCGATGAAAAAGGATAAGGTGTTATTGGTAGCATCGATCATAGGAGCGGTTGTCAGTTTGTTGATTAATTTGCTGGTGGTACCTCACATGAAGAGCATGGGCTCCGCTGTCGTGTTGCTATGTTCGGAAGTAGTGGTTACGGGGACGTATATGTGGTATGTTTTATTTAAGGATTTAGCGGTTATTCCTATCAAGTTAACAGGGAGGAGTGTATTGTATTCTTTACCAAGTATAGTAGTTTGTTGGGAATGTGGTAGATGGATAAATAATGAGTTTGTTGGAGTGGTAGGTGCGGTGATATCGGCTGGGGGGATATGGGGGATGATACAAATGATTATAGGAACCCGTGTGGGAAAATGGATAAAAAGTAGAATTGGGTGTTGAGTTATGAACAATACGTGGAATAATATATTATTGGTATTTAATGTTTTGTTGTGGAGTATCACTTTTTTGATATATCAATGGAAGAGAAAGCAGTTTGGTGTGGGTAGCTGTATTTTGTTTTTATATACAAGTATATCTGTAATGAGTATTTTTCTATATTATAATCCTTATGCAAGAGGTTTATTTAAAGATTTATCATTAATTCCATATATATATTTGTATCTAATGATGATGTTGTCTTTTAAACCTTTATTTATGGTTGAAAACTCAAAAATAATCAAAATAAAAAAACCTACAAATAGTCTTTTTAATATAATATGTTATATAATAATATCTCTTTCAATTGTGGGATTTGTAGGCTTATTCCCAGAATTGAAAGAAAATTTATTTATGCTTTTTATAGATTCTGATTATGGAAGATATATGTATCAATATACAACAGATAAATTTATGAGTAAAACATCAAGTGGCATGGATGTGTTGAGTATTATAAGTAATATATTTATCGGAATATCACCTTTATTCTTGATTTATTATATGACTTTTAAAAAAAAGAATAAATTTATTTTGTATGGTTTGTTCTTCTCAACCTTAATAGGCCCATTGTATGCTGTATCAACTGGTGGAAGAACTGCTGTTGTTTTGTGTATACTGAAAATTGTATTTTTATTTTTGTTTTTGAGAAAGTTTATTGATTTCGAGCTTAGGAGAAAAATATCAATAACTCTAATTATTATTTTATTAGTTTTGTTTATACCATTTGCTTTATTGTCAATGAGTAGAAGTGCTGGTGATATAGATCGATTGATTTATACTATAGAAAGATACGGGAGTGAGAGCTTTATAAATTTCAATAATTATGGTTTAGATGCAAATGGTTGTAGATATGGAGATCGTACAGTTGTACTGTTTAAGGAAATATTAGGTTTAGATTCAGCTAAATATTTTGCGAATCGTCTATCTAAATACTCTTATATGAATATGAATGAATCCGTATTTTATACTTATGTTGGAGAGTTTACATTGGATTATGGCCCAATATTTTCTGTAGTTATATTTATAATTTCGTCGCTTTTTTTCTTTTATTCTTTGAATATAAAAAATAACTGTATGATGTTCTATCAATATATAATATATTATATATTATTATATGGGTGTTTGGGCTATTTTCATTTTCCTTGGTCAAATATAGATGGAAATTTACAACTGGTTACTTTATTGTTTTTGTCACTGATATTTAAAGTGGATAGTTTAAAAATAAAAAAATATAAAAGTTAGTTATGGATGTTTCTGTTATTATTGTAAATTATAATACTTGTAAAATGACAAGAGAATGTATAGATAGTATATTTGAGAATACTAAATATATTACTTTTGAAATTATTTTGATAGATAATGCCTCTATTGATGAAAGTAAGGTAGTGTTTGAGAAAGATGATAGAATAAAATATATTTATAATCAAATGAATATAGGATTTGGACAAGCTAATAATATTGGTCTAGAAATAGCAATAGGGCGTAATGTGTTATTCTTAAATTCGGATACATTACTTATTAATAATGCGATAAAAATTCTATCTGATTTTTTAGATGAAAATAATGATGCAGGAGCATGTGGGGGTAATATGTATAATCTACATCAAAAACCTTCACATTCTTTCGGACATTTTTATCCTTCTATATTGTGGGAGATAAATATATTGTCTTATAATTTTTTAGCAAAGATATTGTATGGGAAAAATGCTGATCATAATTTTTCGAATAGAATATTAGAAGTAGCGCATATTATAGGTGCAGATTTAATGGTTAAGAAAGAAGTATTAGAGAAAATAGGTGGATTTGATTCTCATTTTTTTATGTATAGAGAAGAAACTGAATTGTGCTATAGAATTTCGAATATGGGATATAAATTGTATTCTGTTCCTCAAGCAAAGATAATACACTTAGAGGGGAAGAGTGTGAAAAAAACTACTTTGGAGCATAAAAAAGTTAAATGGATGTTGGAAAGTAATAGAACTTTTTTGGAAATGTATCATAGTAAAGTATATGTTTATATTGCGATATCTATTTACAAGATAACGGTTTATACTCGTATTTTTATGTGTGGTATATTTAATAAAGATCGAAAAAACTATTGGTGTACAGTAAAAGATATTTTGAAATCAATATAATTGTTATGAAAAGAATTTTATACTGTGACTTAATTGCTTATGGAGGTATTCATTCAGAATTTAACTCTGCTTGTCTACAGGTTTTAATGCTTGCTTATCCGGATATTCAAAACGTTGAATTCTTTGCGGAGAAAAGACATTCTGAAATCTGTTCAATTCGATTGAAGAAATACCAAAATATAAAATATAATAATTATCGATTGAATTCTGAAAGGTTTATTGGAGGTTTTAAAACTCCTTTACGAGATTTGATAAGCTGTTTTTATTTATTACGTATATTTTTACAATCACGAAATAATGATTTAATATTTATAGCATTAGCTTATCCTATTGCTCAGAATTTTATTTTAGTATTACAATCTATATTTAAGCGAAATGTATATTTATGTCAACATGGTGAATTGGGAGTTTTTGTGAATTCTAGTCACTTTTATAAAAATAAATTTTATTATTCTTTAATAAGAAGAACGCTAAAATCGAAACTAATAAAGACAGTTGTTTTAGGTGCTCCTATATTTAAGAATGTTTCATATCTTTTTAATTCTAATTCAAATGTGATTGTGATAGATCATCCCTATGATTTTTCTTGCGAAAATGTTATTACTCATAATGATGATTTTTATCCACTTACTATTGGGCAAATAGGTACTGGTGGACTAGGTAAAGGAACGAATTATTTGTTTGAATTAGCTTTCCTGTTGGAAAAGGAGATAAGAAAAGGAATTGTAAAAATAAAATTAATAGGAGCATTACCATATAATCTGAGATATTTAGATAATGGCCTTGTTGAATATAGTGATATTCGATTGGATATTCGTGCTTTTGAAGAAGGAATAAAAAGCTTACATTATACTCTTCAACTAAAGGATAATGAAACAGGAAAGGCTGCTGCTAGTGGTAGCTTTTTTGATACAATAAAGTATAATAAACCGTTTTTATCATTTTATAATGATTATATATTGTACTATGTAAATAAATATTCTTCTGTTGGTCATTTTTGTCTTTCATTAAAAGATATGGCTGATAAAGTTAAAGAAATAGTGTATACTGATAGAGATGATCTTAAGAATGAATATTATAAATCTCTTATTGAAATTGATGATTTAAAGAAAACTATTTCTCTTAATGAGATAGCTAGATCTTTTAGATGTCAAGATTTAAAACTAAAATTATGGAGTCGAAAATATTAATAATAGCCGTTAATTATAATTCTTATAAAGAATTATATGCTTATTTGCAATCAATAGAAGAAGCAGTAGCTAATATGGCTATCGATTGTGAAGTAGAAGTTTATGTTGCTGATAATTCTTTGGTTAAAAGCGAAATAGATAAGCAGAGTTATCATAATTTTGAATTGAATATTGTATCACTGGATAATATGGGATATTTTGGTGCTGCTTTTTATGTAGTAAATAATTTAGTTTGTATTGATCAGTATAAGTATGTTATAATATCTAATGTAGATATTTCTTTAGAGAGAGATTGCCTACAAAAATTGCTGTGTTTAAATATACCAAATCATGTGGTGTGGTTATCTCCTTATAGATATTCGGAAAAGTATGATATACCATTGTGTGTGGAACGTGATAAGCGAATTCCAAAATGGAAAATACTTTTGTTTTTATTAGTTTATAAGTTTTATTTGTTTCAGATTATTCAATCTTATTTTACTATACATAAATATAAAAATAAGCGCATTTATCCTTTTACAAAAAGAATATATTCTGGATGTGGATCTTGTTTTATATTAACATCATATTTCTTTAAATATTATCCAAAATTAAGTTATCCTGTTTTTCTTTATGGTGAAGAAATATTTCTTGCAGAGCTTTTACGGGAAAAGGGTTTAGAAGCATATTATGTTCCATCTGTTAAAATAAGAAATATAGGATCTGTTTCTACTGGACTTTTGGGAAAAAAGAAATTGTGTTTATACAATTATAAAGCTATAAAATATTTGTATTATAGATTCTATAAGTGAGTTATGAATAAAATTACTATTTACTCTTCCCTCCCTTATTGGCTTCAAAATATAGCGATATCTCTTCACGGATACAAGCTAAAGAAACAGCGTTTTAACGATGACTTTTATAAGATCTTGGACTTCTTGAACTCAACCCATGGTTGGTCAAAAGAACAGATTCGTTCTTATAAAGAAGAACATACCTTTAAAATATTGGAACAAGCTTATAATCACTGTCCTTATTATCGAAAGAAATATACTGACGTAGGTTTATCCCCTTCTGATTTTAAGCAATTGGGAGACTTGCAAAAGTTCCCGATTCTGACGAAGGAAGAAATCCGTGAGAATTGGCTTGGCCTAGTCGCTGATAATATTTCCCGAAAGGAACTTATACGATTTAACACCAGTGGTTCAACGGGAAAAGCGTTGGACTTCTATTGGACTAAATATAGCGCAGCTTATTATTGGGCGGTAGACCAAAGGTATAAAAATAGGTTTGGTTTTACTTTGGGAAAGGCTTGCGTTAACTTTTCCGGTCGTCCTATCGTTCCTATTTCAACCTCAAAACCTCCTTACTGGAGATATGATCGTGTCTTGAACCGTTATTTTATCAATATGCATCAGCTGAATGAAGTGAAAATACGGGATATTGTAAATTGGATTAATTCAAAGTGTATAGAAATGTTTATAGGATATCCATCTATTATGGCAGCTTTCGCAAATGAGTTGACTAATGCGGAGATGGCTTTGGATTTTCCTCCTAAACACATATTCACGGGTGCCGAGAAGTTATACGAGAATCAGAAAAATATCTTACAGGCTGTTTTTAAAGGTGTCCAAATCCATGAGTTGTATAGTTTTTCTGAGCAAGCCGCTATCGCTACCCATTGTATCCACTCGGTTTATCACGAGGATTTCGAGATTGGTCATATGGAATTGGATCAAGCTGTTCCTACAGAGAGTGGGATGCAGGGTGAGATTTTGGCTACCGGGTTCGCTAATCTTGGTATGCCTTTTATTCGTTATCAAAATGGGGATACGGCAGTGTTCTCCGACCGGGAATGTGGATGTGGATTACATAGCCAAATTATAGAAGATATTGTTGGTCGCAATGAAGACTATATAGTTACACCAGAGGGGCTTCACATTCAGCGTCTGGATTATATTTTCAAAGATACGTCGGAGGTGAAGGAGTGTCAAGTAGTCCAAAAAGTATTTGGTGAAATGATTTTACGTATTGTGAGAAGGAATTCCTATAGTGTGGCTACGGAGAAGAAATTGTTGGTAAATATATCTCAATGGATAAGCCCTACCATAAAGGTAAAATTTGAGTATGTGGATGAGATTCCCCGTACAAAAGCAGGGAAGTTTAAGGCAGTTGTCTCTGAATTGAAAAAATAATCATGTTGATTTATGAATAAACTAGAATCTACCATCTATAACCTCGTCCGTAAAAATCCAGCCTTAAAGCAGTTCGTGCGGAATATGTATCAAGGCATATTTGATTTGCTGCCAAGGAAGAAGGAGTATTTCGCCTCTCCCTATCAATACCGGGAAGGCTTCTTTTTTGGATTTCACGATGTCACGCCTTTTTCTTTTGATGAGACCAAGCTATTGGCGAATCAAAATAGGTTGGATTTACGTATGCCTTTACCGTCTGATGGACTGGATGTCGGATATTTTGATTTGGAACAAGGCCCTATAAAGGACTTTCATAGGGTGGATACCTCTTACGCATGGAATTATCATAAAGGATGCAGGCTGCAATGGTTGGATAAGAACCGGATGATTTATAATACGGCGATAGCGAATCGGCTTGTGTCTAAGATTCATGATTTATCGACAGGGGAATACCAAGTAATAGACTGCCCGATTGATGCGGTCTATCATGATGGACAAAGATCTTTGGCCTCTTCTTTTAGTTATGAGCGCTTGGAGCGTTGTATGCCCGGGTATGGTTATCCTTATCGGGATGGAGGGAAATTGGATGATCCGGCACCTAAAGATAGCGGTTTGTTCTTGGTGGATTTAAAGGAGAATACTTCAGAGTTGCTTATCTCTTTGTCTGAGTTGGCACAGATGGAAGATGAATCCTATAGGCAGGGGTATATGCATTTTGTAACCCATTCGGAGTTCTCGAAAGACGGTCGGTATCTTTCTTTCTTATACCGAAAAATACCAACCGATGGGGATTATATGAGGCGGCATACCAAGATCATGATTTATGATTTGCGTGATCGGCGACTTATTACCTTACCTACTCAAGAGTCCGGTTCTCATTATGTATGGAATAACAGGAATCAATTGATAGCGTCTTGCATTATAAATGGTAACAGTTGTCATGTATTGTATGACATGAAAGATGTAGATCATTATCAAATAATAGCAGGGGATGTGTTGAATTCGGATGGTCATCAGTCCTTTATCTCGGATACGTCTTTTGTGGCGGATACTTATCCGGATAAATATAGGATGGCAAAAATCTATAAGGCTGATATCAATACTCAAAGTGCGGATTTGTTGCTAAGTATCTATTCTCCCAAAGAGTTTCAAACGAAAGATTTTAAATGCCATATAGCTTGCGATTTACATCCCAGAGTATCCCCTTCTGGAAAGTACCTATGCTTTGATTCGCCTCGTACTGGAAAACGGGGGTTGTATATAATGCCATTGTCGGTACCGGCTATGTAGGCAAGGTGTCTTATACGATAAAAATCAAGAAGAATATTTGTGGCCTAGCTAAAAGTAAGTATATTTGTGGTGGTAACTATCGTGCGATGGCTGTAAATCAATATGATCGATCGTATGATAATATGTTTATTTTGTACAACAATGAGGAAGGACGATATATTATATTCTCTTAGGGCTTTGATAAAGCAAGTGATGCCAGCTGGAACAAAGGTTTTTTTGTTTGGTTCGCAAGCCCGTGGAGATGTCCATGATGAATCGGATTGGGATATTCTAATATTGTTGGACAAGGAAAAGATAACCTCTGCGGATTTTGATACCTATGCCTATCCTTTAATCGACCTAGGATGGCAATTTGGCGAATATTTTAGCACTAAGTTATATACCTTTACTGAATGGATGAAACGTAAAGGTACTCCTTTTTTCAAGAATGTGGAATTAGATGGTATAGAACTATGAATCTAACAGATGAAGAACGGGAAGCCCTTGTTATAGCAAGAAAGGCTAGAGCTTTTGATACTTGGGAGGAAACCAAAGGGATCGTAGAGTGTGGTTATTGGCATGCGGCCGCTAATAGAATGTATTATGCTTGTTATTATATGACCACGGCACTGTTAATTAAAAATGGCTTTCAGGCTTCTACGCATTCAGGAGTGATTCGTTTATTAGGTCTTCATTTTGTAAGTACAGGAATAATCAGTAAAGACTTGGGACGTTTTTATAGTAAACTATTTGAGTTGAGACAAAGTGGGGATTATGATGATTGGATTGTGATCGATGCCAATGAGATTCTTCCCTTGATGGATTCTGTTGATAATTATTTGAATACCTTGCTTTCGTTGATAGAGGGAAAAGCATGAGGCTATCCTTGTCTTCTTTGCCGTAAATAGTTTAAAAAATTGAATATCGCATATCATTTGGCTTGGTATGCGTAATATACGTATACCAAAACTTGACTTCTCTATAGATTTCCTGAAATATATAATCTTATAACTTATGAATATCGCAATTATCGGCACCGGCTACGTAGGCCTGGTGTCCGGGACTTGTTTTGCCGAGATGGGGGTTGATGTCACTTGCGTGGATGTCAACCGGGAGAAAATAAATGGCTTGTTGGAGGGGAATATCCCGATTTATGAGCCGGGGTTGGAAGAGATGGTATTGCGTAATTCCAAGGAAGGCAGACTTCATTTTACGACGGATCTGGCCTCTTGTCTGGATAACGTGGATATCGTTTTTAGCGCCGTGGGTACGCCACCGGACGAGGATGGTAGCGCCGACCTGCGTTATGTGTTGGAGGTCGCTCGTACGTTTGGCCAATATATTAAGAAATATACGGTATTGGTAACCAAGAGTACGGTTCCCGTGGGTACGGCACGGAAGGTAAAGGCTGCGATTCAAGAGGAGTTGAGTAAACGTGGGATGGATATCCCCTTTGATGTGGCCTCGAATCCGGAGTTCTTGAAGGAGGGTGCGGCCATCAAGGATTTCATGAGTCCGGACCGGGTAGTGGTCGGTGTGGAGTCGGAGAGGGCGAAGGAGATGATGAGCAAGCTCTATCGTCCGTTTCTCCTGAATAATTTCCGGGTGATCTTTACGGATATTCCCTCGGCGGAGATGATTAAGTATGCGGCAAATTCCATGTTGGCTACTCGTATCTCGTTCATGAATGATATAGCGAATCTTTGCGAGTTGGTTGGCGCTGACGTGAATATGGTCCGGAAGGGGATCGGTTCGGACAGTCGAATCGGTAATAAATTCTTGTATCCGGGATGTGGCTATGGAGGCAGTTGCTTTCCGAAGGATGTGAAGGCTCTTATCAAGACGGCGGAAAAGAATGGCTATCCGATGGGAGTGCTAAAGGCCGTGGAGGAGGTGAATGAACGTCAGAAGACGATCCTTTATACGAAGCTTAGAAAACATTTTGACTCTTTGGAGGGGAGAACGATCGCTCTCTGGGGCTTGTCTTTCAAGCCGGAGACGGATGATATGCGTGAGGCTACCTCTTTGGTGATGATTGATCTTTTACGGAAAGCGGGTGCCGTGGTCAAGGTGTTTGATCCTGTGGCGATAGGCGAGTGCAAACGTAGAGTTGCTGATCGGGTTGTTTACGCGAAGGATATGTATGAGGCGGTAATCGATGCAGACGCATTGTTGTTGTTGACCGAGTGGAAACAGTTTCGCTTGCCAAGTTGGGCCGTGATCAAGAAAGTGATGAGGCAACCTTTGCTGCTGGATGGTCGCAATATCTATGATGCGAAGGAATTGGGTGAGCTAGGCTTTACCTATGAATGTATCGGAAAATAGTTATGGATAATTTCGGTTTGGTCTCCATTATTACTCCTTCTTATAATTCTTCGTCTTTTATAGCGGGAACCATTGAGTCGATTCTTTCGCAGACTTATCTTAATTGGGAACTGTTGATTACTGACGATTGCTCTACGGATCGTTCTGTTGAGATCATAGAGCGGTATATTCAAAAGGATTCCCGTATTAAGTTGTTCCGGTTAGAAAAGAATTGTGGGGCGGGTGTTTGTAGGAATCGCTCTATCTCGGAGGCCAAAGGACGATTTATCGCTTTTTGCGATAGTGATGATCGATGGTGCCCGGAAAAGCTGGAGAAACAGTTGGCTTTTATGCGAGAGAAGGATTGTGCCTTATCTTATACCTCGTATATGACTTGCGACGAGAGTAGCAAGATTTCCAGCATTGTTATCGGAAAAAGAAGGGAGACCTATTTCTCTATGCGGTGTGATAATAGAATTGGCTGTCTGACCGCAGTTTATGATACGGAGAAAGTGGGAAAAGTATTTATGCCGGAATTACGTAAACGGCAAGATTGGGGGTTATGGCTTACCATACTCAGGCGTTGTGAGGTCGCTTACGGCTTGAAAGAGCCGTTGGCGATTTACCGGATTCACTCGAATTCGATCTCAAGGAATAAGGGGGCTCTTATGAAGTATAATGTAAGTGTTTATAGAACGGTTCTCGGATACTCCCCGATGGCTTCGTATCTGTATTTCTTTATTCTGTTTTTACCTTCTTATTTTTCTAAGAAAGTATTCTTGAGGTTAGTAAATAGATAATTTGGAAACAGCTTTATTCGATATAACACGGCCTTGTCATGACTGACTTGTGCCGTGTTTTTTTATTTATTTACTTGATCATTGTAATGATATTCTTCCCAAGTATGATCCCAAGGAAGACCGCTATCAAACCAAGGATATTACTGGCAAGTACATTGAGTAGTGCCATCTTGTATTCTCCGGTACGCATAAGTACCATCGTGTCGAGAGCGAAAGAAGAGAAAGTCGTGAAACCACCGAAAAGACCAGTGAATAGGAAAGCTCTTGTATTGATAGAAAAATTATAGGCTTCCGCTATACTCCAGCAGAAGCCGATTAAAAAGGAGCCAATCACATTGACCGACAAGATACCAAAAGGAAAGGAGTAAAGCATCGATCGTTGCACCCACGTGGAAACTCCGAACCGTAGCGCAGATCCGATAGCTCCTCCTATTATTAAAAGAAAAACCTTTATCATAATTAACCTAGTGTGTTTCCCCCGGGCTAGGTTAAGGCCCGGGGAGATGGTAAATGATTTAGGTTTTCAATTTAATTGGCCGACTCAAACTGTCTCAAGAAACGAACATCGTTTTCCGAGAACATGCGTAAGTCTTTTACTTGGTATTTCAAATTGGTAATACGCTCGATACCCATTCCCAACGCATAGCCTGAATAAACCTTGCTATCGATACCGCAGTTCTCAAGCACGTTCGGGTCTACCATACCGCAACCGAGGATCTCTACCCAACCGGTTCCTTTACAGAAGGGGCAACCCTTACCTCCACAAATGTTGCAGGAGATATCCATCTCGGCGGATGGCTCCGTGAACGGGAAGTAAGAAGGACGCAAGCGAATTTTTGTATCCGGACTGAACATTTCCTTGGCGAAGAACAACAAGGCTTGTTTCAAGTCGGCGAATGAGACATTCTTATCTACATATAACGCTTCTACTTGATGGAAGAAACAGTGAGCACGATAAGAGATAGCCTCATTACGATATACACGTCCCGGACAGATGATACGGATAGGCGGTTCTTGCTTTTCCATTACTCGGGTCTGTACGGAAGAAGTATGTGTGCGAAGCAATACATCCGGGTTATGCTGGATAAAGAACGTATCTTGCATATCGCGGGCAGGATGGTCCTCGGCGAAATTCAAGGAAGAGAAGACATGCCAATCGTCCTCGATTTCCGGTCCCTCAGCGATGCTGAATCCTAACCGTCCGAATATATCGCAAATTTCTTTCTTTACAAGTGATAGAGGATGACGAGTGCCTAGTTCGATCGGGTAAGCCGTACGAGTCAAATCGATATCATCGTTTGCGGTCTGTACATTCTCAAAGCTTTCTTTTAATTCGTTGATCTTGCTCTGGGTTGTTTCCTTCAGTTCGTTCAAGTATTTACCAACCTCACGTTTTTGATCAGCCGCTACATTACGGAAATCATTCATCAACGCCGATATCTCGCCTTTTTTGCTGAGATACTTTATACGTAAAGCTTCTAGTTCCTCGGCATTTGCCGCTTTCATATTCTCTACTTCTTGAAGCAGAGCCTTAATTTTATCGAGCATTTCTAATCACACTTTGTATTTGTCATGCAAAAGTACGCCTTTCTTTTGAAACCGCAAGGGATTCGTAAGGTTTTTTAGTTAAATGTAAGCGCAGACACTTAGGTGTCTTGTTTTATATATTAAAGTATTTATATATCTTCGCAGCATAATCAAACTATAAATTAATTAATGGAAATAGTCATTATTATTGGCCTTATCTTACTGAATGGAATTCTTGCGATGTCGGAAATCGCCTTGGTCTCAGCCCGGAAGGCTAGGTTGGAAACCGAAGCGAAACGTGGTAATAAATCTGCGGGCACTGCTTTGAAGCTGGCAAATGAGCCGGATAAGTTTCTCTCAACCATCCAGATCGGAATTACCTTGATCGGTATCTTGACCGGTTTGTACTCTGGCGAGGCGTTAGCTCATAATTTCGCTGTTATAATAGCGCAAATACCGGCCCTAGAACCGTATGCGTTGGGGATCGCTAAAACGACGATCGTTATTATCGTGACGTATCTTACACTTATATTCGGAGAGTTGGTACCGAAGCGGATCGGCATGGGGTGTGCCGAGAAGGTCTCTATGTTAGTTGCTAAACCCATGAATTTTCTTTCCTTGATATCCTCTCCTTTTGTTTGGCTACTTTCAAAGAGTACGGCGTTGGCTGTGAAGATGACGGGCGTGGATACGAAAGAGGAAAATAGGGTAACAGAGGAAGAAATCAAGGCGATCGTGAAAGAGGGCTTCGACGGTGGCGAGGTGCAAGAGGTAGAGCAGGACATCGTAGAGCGGGTCTTTAATCTGGGAGACCGTAACGTGGGTTCTATCATGACGCATCGTAGCGAGCTGGTTTGGCTGGATGTGACGGATAGTACGGAGAAGATTCGGGAGAAAGTGGAGGAGAACTTATTTAATATATATCCCGTGGCTTCGGAGAAGTTCGATAATATAGTAGGAGTCGTTTATCTGAAAGATTTGTTCGGAAGGATCGACCAACCGGATTTCTCGATCAACCAAGTACTTCGCCCGGCACAGTTCGTTCCCGAGAACCAGAGCGTATATAACGCCTTGGAATCTTTCAAGCAGACACACGTGAAATATGGACTCGTTACGGATGAGTTCGGAGGCATTCAAGGCATCGTAACCTTGAAGGATATCATGGAAGGCTTGATCGGGCAAGTACCGGAAGTCGGAGAGGAGTCCGAGATCATACAACGTGAGGATGGTACTTGGTTGGTGGACGGCCAATATTCTTTCTATGATTTCTTGGAATATTTCGACATGGAGGATTTGTATGCCGAGCATGATTATAATACCTTGAGCGGCTTGATCCTAGAGATATTGGAACGTGTACCGAAGACGGGTGAGAAATTAAAGTGGCTGGACTTTGAGTTCGAGATCGTAGATATGGATGGCGCCCGGATCGATAAGGTTTTGGTCAAGTACTTGAAAAATGGGTAAAATGTCTTTTTAGAAGAGTACGCCGAGTGAGATACTCATCACGTTCGTTCGCTTGTCAATATTGATATCATAATTAATCTCGGGAACCGGGTTGTTGACTTTCTCGAAATCGGATTCCACTTGATTCAATCCGAACTCATAGACAAAGTCGAAGAATAGCCGTCCGATGCTAACCCCTACGCCCGTAGCGATATTGACTCCGAACGGGGTGTTGTCATTCACGTATTCTACGTGCGTGGTGGAAGACTCTACCGTATAGGCGATCTTATAGTTGTATTTTAATTTGGGGCCGACCATAAGGCTAAGTCCGTAAGGCCCTTTCTTCACTAGGTTATAGCCTACCATTATGGGAACCTCTAAGGAACTGGTTTTCATCATCAAGAGGTCGGTAGTTGCCGATGTATTGGACATCATATTATTTTCCGGCAAACTTTGAGGTATGGAAAAACGGATATTTCCCTCAGAACGATGCCATGAGAAACTAGGCTGGAGGAAGAACCGTTCGATATTGACCCGGCAAAAGACCGCGGCCAGATAACCTACCTTATATTCGATGTCTATATTCTCCGCTTCCTTCCCATTGATGGAAAGGGAGTTTATGACTGGGAAAGTGGCGTTGAATCCTACTTTGGCTCCAAAGTTGAATGCTTTGTCCTCGAAACGCATGAAGCTCTGGGCTTCTGCTAACAGACCGAAAGATAGCAACGCTCCTATAAGGTAGACTTTTTTCATACCGTTATTTTTTCTTTTTCACGGACCAGCCGAATTTACCGACAAATTCACCTAACCCGTAATACTTACCATGCGAGTAAGCCAAAAGATCCGCTTTCTGCATATCAAAAGCCCCTGTCTCTGGGTCTAGATATCGGTCATCGGCCTGTACGTTTACGACATCAGCGATAAACATATCATGACTTCCGAGAGCGATTACCTCTTTTACCCGGCATTCGATACAAAGCGGAGACTCGTCTATCGTAGGGGCGTTAACGACGGTCGCTTTTCCGGGAGTGAGCTTCATCTCCTCGAATTTATGATGGTCTTTCCCTGAGTTTACCCCGCACCAATCCGTGGCGTAGGCCAGCTCACGATTCGTCAAGTTGATGACGAATTCCATATTCTTCTTCAAGATCGGATAAGAGAATCGTTCCGGACGTACGGATATATAACACATCGCCGGATTCGTACAAATCGTACCGACCCATGCGACTGTTATTATATTGTATTCGGAAGGCTCATTCCCACAACTCACCATTACGGCAGGCAATGGATAGATCATGGTTCCCGGTTTCCAATCGTGCTTCATAATAAAAACTGCGTTTTTATAATTGAAAGTTGAGAATTGAGAATTAAAGATTCCGTAAAGCTAATTCTCAATTCTCAATTCTCAATTCTTAATTTTCAATTATCTAATGATTATGTCCTCTTTATTAATCTTACGTTCGCAATAATGACATTTAATGGTTCCCTTCTCCTTGTCGATCACGTGGAAGCGGGAAAGCATCGGCTCATTATTGGTGATACATTTCGGATTGTTACATTTGACCAAGCCAATCAGCTCGTCGGGTAAAGTAACCGTCTTCTTCTCTACAACCTCATAATCACGGATAATGTTCAAAATAATATTCGGGGCGATCATGGCGATACGGTTGATCTCGTCCTCCTCGAAAAACTTGTCGGCGATCTTGATCATACCCTTGCATCCCATCTTGTTGCTATGGAAATTATTGCCGATCGTGATCGTATTGTTCATTTTCTCCAGTCCCAGTAAAGAGGCTACCTTGAATAATTGGCTGGGAGGAATATGGTCTATGGCGGTACCGTTCTCTAAAGCGGCTACCTGCAACTCTTTTTTCTTTTCTGCTGACATAAAACTTCGTTTTTATTCGTCGATAGATATACCTAAAACTTCGCAAATGATAGCTTGGCGTGCGAACAGCCCGTTGCGTGCCTGCTGGATGTAATAAGCCTTTGGATTGTCATCTACATCGTAAGCTATCTCATTCACACGGGGTAGCGGATGTAAGATACGCAGGTTCTCACGGCTGTTTCTCAGCATGTCGTTACGCAGGATATACACGTTCTTTACCCGCTCGTACTCTTCCAAGTCTGTGAAACGCTCACGTTGTACACGGGTCATATAAAGGATATCCGTCTGGTTGATGATATCTTCCGTGAAATCGGTATGCTCCTCGTATTTGAGTCCGTGCTTGTCGCAGAAGTTCTTTTGCTCGTCCGGCATGCGTAGCTCGTTCGGTGCGACGAAGTGGAAGGTCGGATGGAAGTGAGACATTCCCACGATCAAGGAGTGAACCGTACGGCCATACTTCAAATCGCCGACCATCGTGATGGTGAGGTTATCCAGTTTGCCTTGTGTCTTGCGGATGGAATACAGGTCCAGCATGGTTTGCGAGGGATGTTGGTTTGCCCCGTCACCAGCGTTGATGATAGGGACATCCGTCACCTCGGAAGCATAGCGGGCGGCTCCTTCCAGATGATGTCTCATAATGATCAAGTCCACGTAATTGCTTACCATCAAGATCGTATCTTTCAAGGTCTCGCCCTTGGAGGAACTAGTCGTGGAAGCGTCCGAGAAACCGATCACCCGTCCACCTAAACGGTTTACAGCTGTCTCGAAACTCAGTCTCGTACGTGTAGAGGGCTCGAAGAACAGGGTGGCGGCGACTTTGCCTTCCAGTAATTTCCGGTTCGGATTCTCCTCAAACTTCCTTGCGTTATCCAGAATACGAAGAATGTCCTCTTTGGAACATTGATCGATAGAAACTAAACTTTTACTTTTCATAGGTTGTGTATATTCTGTCTTATGTACGCGAATGTATAAAAAAAGCGGAGACCGAAGGGCCTCCGCTTTATATTTTATTTTAAGAAATCAACTAGACTTGCCGGAAGATAGAACGTGTTATTTTTATCGACATAAACGACGACAGAGTTTAACCGTATCTCATCTTGGCCTTTCTTCCCGGACTTCACGATATTGGAGAACGGGGTGATCGTTAGCTGTTTTTTCTTATCTTTCTTGTTCTTAACGATCAAGGTTGGAGAACCTTTCTCGTCGGCGGCAGGGACGATCTCGCAAGTGTAATCCTCGAATACGTCCGTGTGGCGTGCGAAGTTCTTGTTTGTAAGATCTTCCAAGTTTTCGTGTGTCAATCCGAACAAATTGCATAAGTACTCATTCAGCTCGATGTTCGTATTCATACCTAGGGGTAAGGTTCCTTGCGGATGGTAAGCGGCTAGGAATACTTCCTCGCCCGTATGGCCGCCGGTCGTGAAACCGAAGCAAGTGCGGGAAGTGATGATATGCGCCATCAATCCGGTTAACGAGCCACTGTACATGGAGGAATTATCTTCCGGTTTGCGTTGGTCTTCCGGTATCGGGCTATTCTTATAATCCTTGCAATTGTTTAACGCGTTCATCTCTTCCGGAGTCAGCTCGAAGCCGGCGTAGGTGCGGAATACGTTTTGCACTTCTGAGTTAGGAACGCTGTTTACCTTGTTGGCGAAACCCTCGGCGGTCAATTTATACAGGGAGAATTGGTGGAACAATTGGTCTTTCGTCAATTTATCGTAACCTTTACAATCTCTTCTACCTAAGCTGATACCGCTGTTTCCGTGGTCGGGTACGATGACAACGGCAGTCTCGCCGTTATTGCGTGCGAACTCCAATGCGGCACCGCAGGCACGATCGAATGCCAAGAAATCGGTAGCCATACCTACCGGGTCATTGCCATGAGCGGCCCAGTCTACCTTACTGCCTTCTACCATTAAGAAGAAACCATTCGGGTTCTTGGATAATTTGTCGATCGCCTTACGAGTCATTTCCTCGATAGAAGGTTGCTCTTCCGGATTGCGGTCGATATCGTAAGCCATTTCCTTGTTGCCATATAAAGCCCACATCTTCTGATTATTATCGGCACGCATACCTTTCAAGTCATTTTTATAAACATTGTATCCGTTCGCCAATAGATAATCTTCCATATCCTTTGTAAGGATAGAAACTCCACCACCGATAACGACATCGATATCATTATGAACCATCTGCGGAGCGATCCAGTCGTATTTACCACGATTGTAGCTATGAGCGGAGCAGTCCGCCGGGGTAGCGTGTGGGAATTCGCAAGTGAAAACCAATCCTGTAGCTTTGCCCTGCAACATCTTGCCAGCCTCCAATACGGTGGTAAGCGGTTGGAAGGCACGGGCCGGGTCGGTCGGGTAGATATCGTTATCACCGTCGTTCTCCGGGTAAGTGGATACATAACCCGTACGGCTCGGCTGTCCGGTCATGTAGCATGATGTAGTAGGAGCGGAGTCGCCGATAGGGGCGTTAGAAGAATGCGTACGCACCGTTCCGCACAAATACGGGTCGATGTTCAATTTCGGTTTGCTGGGATCTTGGTACCATTGTAACCAACGGGCGATAGAGATAGTCGCCAATGAGGTTCCGTCCGGGATTAAGAGAATCACGTTCTTGACAGGCTTCACGTTCTCCTTTTCCACGGCATTGGCCGGCATAATGATAATAGCCAGCAAAAGTAGAAAAGCTAATGTTTTTTTCATGTGCTTTAATTTAATAATGTATAACAAATTCTTCTATTAAATCCTAATTTCCAAGTGGGATGATCTCCTCGTTGAACCGTGTCAACTTCTCCACGCCCGTCTCCGTTACAAGGAAACTGTTCTCGATACCCACGGCACCGACACCCGGGATCACGAATTTGGGCTCCAAGGCGAACACCATATTCGGTAAAAGCTCCTCTTTCGAGCGAGGGGTAAGCACAGGTAGCTCATTGATCTGTATACCGATGCCATGTCCTACGAATTTAGCCTGTTGCTCGGTTCCCATAAAGTTAGCCGAAAGACCTTCTTTCTTAGCGATATTCGCCGCTATATTATATAAATCCGAACAAGCGGTTCCCGGGCGGGTAGCGTTTTCTACCTCCTGCTGTATCGTAAGGGCCACTTGATGCGCCCGATAAGCTTCCTCCGTCAGGCGCCCTACGGAGAAGACACGGGTCATGTCCGTCATATAAGCCGTATAATTGCCGGCCATATCCACCATGATAGCGGTGCCTTCTTTTAATAACGTACCGTTAGCGCCTAGCGGACAAGAAGCGTCTATGCCGCCTCCACCCAAGGCGAAATCAAAAGGGGATGGGGTCTCGGCGTTTTCCCCGGCGAGAATACTACCCATATAGATATCCATATTGGCTCCGAAAGCACGGAAAAGACCGATCGAGCCGTTCTTGCGCATACGTTTCTCGATCTCGTACTGAAACTCCAAGTCTGTCATACCGGGACGGAAACATTCCGGGATCTCGCTATAAGTAGCCTCGTGCTTGCGGGCGGCGATACGGAATTGCCCGATCTCCCAAGGGGTTTTTACCCGGCGAAGGTTTCGCATGAAAGCGGTGGCGTTACCGGCCTCCTCCGGTTGGAATACCTTATCTAAACGGATGTATTCATTATAAGTTAACTCATCTGCCTCTAACAAGAGCTTTTTGGGCATCTTAATCCCTCGTTCCGCAAATAAGGGTGGGATGTCTTCCGGCTTACGGATGTATTCCACTTGATGTCCTGAAAGCCCGTTCGGTCGCTTGATTAGGAACCACGGCTCACCGTCTACCGGCAAATAAAAATAACCACTATAGATTTGTCCTGTCGTATAATAAAGATTTACATCTACGGTAAGCAAACAGGCATCCATACCCATTTTTGCCATACCATCTCTCATCCGATCCCATTTTATCTTTAGGTCGTTCTTCAATTCTTCTGAAATCATCTTCCTTTGTATTACTTTTATTTTGTACCGGGCATCAAAGGTAACAAGAATTTACGAGATTTAAGTGGATTTGAGGTGAATAAAGTATTACAAACGCATATATGCGAATATACGGTTGAACAGGGAAATCTTCTTATGAATAAAGATAATCGTATCTGTATCTATTCCTTGATTCTCGTCGTGAATCCTATAAACCACGGCGTGGTCTTTACAGATCATGGCGTGGTTTACAAAGACCACGCCGTGGTTTGTAGAATAGAAGTAGATCCGATATAGAATATATAAGTATTCAGCTGATTATTCTTGCGGAACAGATAGGGTATTCGATACTATTGGACCGGGATCTTGATAACCACCTTCCGGATATTCCCTTGGCCGATACCCGGGGCGTGCCCGTCTTCCGGGAAATAAATGGCGAATTGTCCGGGATAGATTTTCGTATAGGCGGTAGGTTTGTCGATATAAAAGGCGATATCTTGCTCCTCGTTGTATGGAACGGACTCCTCTAGTAATTGATCTCCCGGTTTCCATCCGATTTTCTCTACGCCCAATAAGGGGAATTGGATATCGATAAATTTCTTGTGGGTCTCGATGGCCGCTTCCGACTTCTCCTTTCCGAAGAGGCTGGCGATGCTAACCGTGAAACCAGCGTCCGCTATATCGTATTTACCATCTTCCATTTTTGAAAAATCAGTAGACTTAACATAGTCAAAAGCCTGCTTAAACAGCGGATGGATACATTCGATCCGCTTAGAGTTCTCAAGTGAGTCTAGAATCATATTGTTATTAAGTTTTAGTAATTGGTTTGAAAATCGTTACAAATGTCGGGTATTTCCCTGTTAAATAATAGTCATATTTCTCAAATAAATCTATTAAGTTCCTAGGTTTCTTAACGTACGTAAATACTGTTTCGTAAAGTTTGCAATCTGGTTGCAATCATATTTATCGTATCTTTGTTATTCATTTATATATAACTAAACAGGTGATACGATCTATGAAAGATTTGGAGACAATTATACTACCGGTTCTCGAGATGAGTTGTGCCGTATGTGCCAATAACGTAGAGAATACGGTGAAGGGACTTCCCGGCGTGGAGGAGGCATCGGTGAATTTCGCGGCGAATACGCTTTCCGTCAAATACCATCCATCCTTGATTACTCCTCAGAAAATGAGAGAGGCCGTGCAGGAGGCCGGATACGATTTGGTCGTGGAGGTAGAGGATCCGACGGCGGTACAGGAAGAGATGGCACGAGAGCATTACCGGAAGCTACGCCGGAATACGATCGGGGCGTGGGTACTTTCCATTCCGCTGGCCCTGCTGGGAATGGTGTTTATGCATACGCCCGGCGGTAACTGGATCATGATGGCGCTGGCCTTGGTGATTATGATCGTGTTCGGGCGGTCGTTCTACGTGAACGGCGTGCGCCATGCGTTGCACGGTAGCGCCAATATGGATACGTTGGTGGCGTTGAGTACCTCGATCGCTTTCCTGTTCAGTTTCTTCAATACCGTATATCCGCGGTTCTGGTATGAGAAAGGATTGGAGCCGCATGTTTATTATGAGGCATCCGGCGTGATCATAGCGTTCGTTCTGTTGGGTAAACTTCTGGAGGAGCGGGCGAAGAACAGCACTTCTTCCGCTATCAAGAGCTTGATGGGATTGCAGCCTAAAACCGCCCGTCGTGTGCGGGATGGACAGGAGGAAGAGGTCTCTATCTCGTTCTTGCGGGTGGGAGATCTTGTCAGTGTCCGTCCCGGTGAGAAGATCCCGGTGGACGGCACGGTGTCTCAAGGTTCCTCTTCCGTGGATGAGAGCATGTTGAGTGGCGAGCCGATCCCTGTCGTGAAATCACAAGGTGACCGGGTCTTGGCCGGGACGATCAACCAAAAGGGCGCTTTCTTGATGGAGGCGACCGGGGTGGGGAGCGCTACCGTATTATCGCAAATCGTACAGATGGTACAAGCCGCTCAAGGAAGTAAGGCACCCGTGCAGCGTATCGTTGATAAAATAAGTGGTATATTTGTACCGATCGTTGTCGGATTGGCGATACTCACTTTTATCGTCTGGCTGGTAGTAGGAGGAAGCGGGTACTTCTCGTACGCTCTCTTATCGGCGGTATCGGTATTGGTGATCGCTTGCCCTTGCGCGTTGGGACTTGCTACGCCAACTGCCTTGATGGTCGGGATGGGTAAAGGCGCCGAGCATCATATATTGATCAAAGACGCTTTTGCCTTGGAAAACCTTTGTAAGGTGGATACCGTCGTGCTGGATAAGACCGGGACCTTGACCGAGGGCGTGCCCGAGGTGACAGACTCTTTCTGGATATCGGAGGCGAGCCGGGATATGCTGGATATCCTTTATACCGCCGAGATGAAGTCTGAGCATCCTTTGGCGTCCGCTATCCTCTCATGGTTGAAAGGAACGGAGGCTGCGGAGATCGACGCTGATAGTTTCGAGAGCGTAACGGGGCGTGGTATCCAAATGCAGGTACATGGCGTGACGTATTGGGTAGGAAGCAAAGGCTTTTTGGAAACCTTCAAGGCGATGGTTCCGCCCGAGGCTGGGCGGGAAATCATCCGGTGGGAAGAGGATGGCAAGAGTATCGTTTATTACGGTTGGGAATCGGAATTGCTTGCGGTCATGGCTATTTCGGATCGGTTGAAACCTACGTCGGGAGAGGCGGTAGAGGCCTTGAAAGAAATGGGTATCGAGGTTCATTTATTGACCGGCGATGGGAAACGGACTGCCGAGACTGTTGCGGCCATGCTGGATATCCGTCATTATAAGGCGGATGTCTTGCCGAGCGATAAGGAGGAGTATATCCGTTCCTTGCAAGCCGCCGGAAGGAAAGTGGCTATGGTTGGGGATGGTATCAACGACTCGCAAGCTTTAGCCCGTGCGGATGTGAGCATTGCGATGGGTAAGGGAACGGATATCGCCATGGATGTGGCGATGGTCACGTTGATTACTTCGGATTTGATGTTATTGCCGGATGCGATCCGCTTGTCGAAACGTACGGTTCGCTCGATCCATCAGAATTTATTCTGGGCATTTATCTATAATTTGATCGGAATCCCATTGGCGGCGGGTGTCTTATTCCCGGTGAACGGACTGTTACTGAACCCGATGTTGGCTAGCGCCGCGATGGCTTTCAGTTCCGTGTCGGTGGTATTAAATAGCTTACGGTTGAAATGGAGTAAACTTTAAATAATAAATAGAGATATGGCAACATTAAAATTTAAGACAAACGCTAAATGTGGCGGATGCGTGGCGGCTATCGGTGCTAAGTTGAATAAATTAGTAAAAGAGGACGCATGGTCGATCGACTTGAAATCCCCGGATAAAACATTGACTATAACAACCGATCTTCCGGCGGAGACCATTCTTTCAGCCGTATCGGAGGCCGGTTTCAAGGCCAGCGCCTTGTAGTCGTAGCGATCGGATGGATGAGAAAACAAAGACAGACTCATGGTGAGGAAGTAGCGAATGTGCTTACGCATGGCGCGGGCATGTTGTTCGGCTTAACGGCGATTGTCGTCTTGATGATCGCCGGGATTCGTACAGGTGATCCGTGGGTGATCGGTAGTTTCGCCGTTTATGCGTTGTGCATGACTTCCTCGTATGTGACATCTACCTTTTACCACGCCGCTTCCGATCCCAAGCGAAAATGCCAGTTGCGCCGTTGGGATCATAGCGCTATTTATTTGCATATCGCGGGTACTTATACGCCATTTACCTTGGTGGCTCTCCGCGACGAGGGTTTCTGGGGCTGGGGATTATTTATTACGGTTTGGCTGGCCGCGGTTATCGGCGTATGGTTTAGTTTCCGTCGGATGAAGAAAAAGGATAATCTGAAAACGGTTTGTTATCTGCTGATGAGCTGGGTGGTGATTATCGCTTTCAAACCTTTGATCGATGTTTTCCAGCGTACGGATTCGATGTATGTCTTATATTGGTTGATCGGAGGAGGCTTGTTCTATTCCTTAGGAACGATTTTCTTCTTTCTGGATAAATATAAATATATGCATTCCGCATGGCATTTATTCGTTCTCGGGGGAACGGTTTGCCATTTTATAGCGATCTATAATTTGGTGTAAGGAAAAATAAAGAAGCCGGAACTGTGTTTAGCGGTTCCGGCTTCTTTTATTCTTGTTCTTCCGGATGTTGTTTCTTGTATTTATAATCCGCTAAAATCAACCCCATTGAAAAGCAAGGAAGGGATTCGCCAGCTGGAGGATAGGCGGGGGTCGTTTCCGACTTCCGCTAGGTTACTCCATAGGGAGAGCATATTACCCGTGGCGTTCATCTCGGAGATCGGTTGGGATAGCTTGCCTCTCTCGATCAAGAAACCTTCCACGCCATACGAGAAATCGCCGGTCGTGCTATTGCAGTTTCCACCGTTGAAGCCGGTCACCAATATACCTTTGTCGATAGAGGCGATCAATCCGTCCAGATCCTTATCACCATTCCGCATGGTAAGAATCGAGGGAGAGCCGATCGTTTGTTCCATGCCCATCTTGTTGGCGGAATACGTATCGATATAATACGTTTTCAATATACCCTGCTCGAATACCGGAAGACGTTTCGTGGCAACACCCTCGCTATCGAAATAACGTGCGCCGGAAGCCTTTACCAAATGAGGCTCATCTATCAAGGTCATCTTGTCGCTCGCTACCTTTTGGTCGATCTTATCCAACAAGAAAGAGTTCTTTTGCTGGATGGAGGAACCGTAAATGGCTCCGATTACTGGAGAAAGCAGACGACTGGAGTTCATGTTATCCACGATCATGGTATATTTACCGGACGCCACTTTCCGCTGTCCCAGTTTTCGAAGCACCCGTTCCAGCGCTTTCGTACCGATACCGGTCTTCACCAGCTCGTCATAATACAAGGAAGAGTCGTACCAATAAGACTCGGGACGGGCGTCACCCTCCCCACGGATGCTGACACTCCCCACCAAGCCATAAGAGGAACCAGAAGCCTCGCCTTCGAAACCGTTGCTGGCTACCATGTACTTAAAGTCCTTCTCGTCGCTGTAGGAAGCGTTGGCGGAGATGATCCGGTCGTCCTTGCCCATGATTTCCTCACAGACGCTCATGGCCAACGCTACCTTGTCGTCCGGTTGCACGGAGTCGAAATTCGGGTCGACCAATCGCAAGTCCGCCGCCCCACCTTTATAATACAAGGAAGCGTCCGGCAGCGTGCGAGCCTTGTCCTCGGCGAGGAAACGAGTGGCGGCGATACCATCCTTGATGAACTTCTCCAGCTCTTTCTTATCCAAGCGATTGGTAGAGTAGGAGCCGTAACGGCCGTCCACGAACAAATGAACCACCATGCTGTTCTCGGACGCCTGTTGCAGACGGTCTATTTTCATATCCCGTATCTCAAACGAACTGCTGGAACCATTGTAAAGCGTGACACGTGAAGATTGGCAACCATTCTTCAAGGCATATTCCATGGCCCATTGAGCCAATTTCTTATTTTCGTTTGTTATCATATTAGTTTTCTCCTCCTACTGTAAGTTTGCTGACTAAGGCCGACGGCATACCGCAGGTTACCGGGCAAGACTGTCCATCCTTACCGCAGGTCCATGTGCCGTTATCCATTTTGTAATTATTACCCACCATCGTGATATCCGCCAACGCTTTCGGGCCGTTACCGATGATATTGATATCCTTGATAGGTTGGGTAAGCTTGCCGTTCTCGATCAAGTAACCATCCTTCACGAAGAAGGTAAAATCGCCTGCGCCGATCTGTACCTGCCCGTTCGTGAAGTTGGCGGCATAGATACCTTTCTTTACGGTAGAGATGATCTCCTCTTCCGTCACGTTGCCCGCTTCCATATAAGTGGCACGCATACGGGGGATAGGCATCTGACGGAAAGACTCCCGGCGGCCATTGCCCGTAGAGGGGATGCCGTAATGTTTCGCGCTGATACGATCGTGCAGATAACTGGTCAAGACTCCCTCCCGTACGATATAGGTTTTTTGTCCGTCCACACCCTCGTCATCGATATTGACCGAGCCCCGGTTGAAAGGAATCGTGCCGTCGTCCACCACGTTGATATGCTCGTTGCAAACTTTCTTGTTCAGTTGATCAGAGAAAATAGAGGTGTTCTTACGGTTGAAATCCGCCTCGAAAGCATGGCCGATCGCCTCGTGCAATAAGATGCCAGAGCCACCGGCACCCATGACAACGGGCATTTCCCCGCCTTTTGGCTTGATCGCCTGAAATAAGATAGAGGTCTTATCCACCGCCTCTTGGGCAAGCTCGTCGATCAGGTCGTCCGTCAGGAATTCCGCTCCCATACGAAAAGCCCGTGCGGCGTACGAGTTCTCGATCTTCCCGTTATCCTCCATGATGCAGACGGCGCTCAAGGCGCTCATCGGGCGATAATCGTAATAAATCTGCCCTTCCGAGTTACAGAATAAGATATGAGAGGTCGTGTCTCCCAAAGAGGCCATCACCTTGGTGACCCGATTGTCCTTGGCGAATATCTGATCGTTCAGTTTCTGCAAGAAAGGCATCTTGTCATTAATGGCTATCTCGTCCCAAGGTGTTTGTACGCTATAGAAATTGTTCGTATGCTTTTCTTCCGTTAAGTTGATAGGAGCGGTATTCGCTGATCCGGTGGCGATACGCGCGGCCGTACGAGCCGCCTTTAGCATCTCGTCCAAGCTGACGTTCTCCACGTAGGCATATCCCGTTTGGTCGCCGGACAAAACACGTACGCCCATCCCAAAATCGATGTTAGATGAGGCACGGTTTACGGCACCATCCTGCAACCCTACGTTGTTCCTGTATGAATGCTCAAAAAACAAATCGGCATAATCCCCGCCTTTCTCCAAGGCTGCCGCCAATACTTTCCTCAAATCCCCCTCACTCACCTTGAAATAATTCATGGCGAATGAAATACCGGCTGCTTTATCACTCTCACTACCGGTGCAACTTCCTAGTAGGGAAGGAGCCGCTAATGTTCCAAGCATAACCATACTTCCTGTTTTAATGAAATCACGTCTGTTAATATTCATGTTGTTGTTGTTTAGCCCAATCCATCACGTTTGCGGGTGGACGTTGATTCAATAACTCTTTTTTCATAAAATCCATGTAAGGAGCTACGTGCTTGAAGAATTTCTTGTATCCCTTACATAGATAATTTAGTCCCGGCTCTCCATTCGGCGTATGGAGGAACCGGTTTTTCGGGCATTCCCCATGGCAAGCGAAAAGATATTCGCATTCCTTGCATTGCGTAGGGAGCTTATCTTCTTTATCCGTTCCAAACTTTTGTTGTACCGGACTGTACATCATCTCCGTTAATGTCTTTGTTTGGATATTCCCGAGTTTGTATTCCGGGAATACGAAATGGTCGCAAGCGTACACGTCGCCATTGAACTCCATTACCCCGGCGTGACCGCAATGGCGGGCCAAGGAGCAAACTCCGGGTTGCTCGCCTACCCAGTTCGCCAAGGTGGAATCGAATAATTGGATGTAGAACTTGCCGACATCCTCTTTCAGCCACTCGTCGAACAAGGCGCAAAGGAAATCCCCCCATTTCTCGCTATCTACCGAGAACGGAGCTAGCTCGATCGCTGCGTCTTGCTCCTCGGGAGAAGATAGCTTGGTACCTTCCTTGTGCCGGCCGATACGCTCCACGATCGGGGCGAATTGGATGAAACGGCAATCCAGTTCCTTGAAGAAATTATAGAATTCCAGCGGATAATCCACGTTATAATCATTCACGACGGCCATGGCGTTATATTCTACCCCATGTTTTTTCAGCAACTCGATTCCCTTCATCACTTTATAGAAAGAGGGGAGTCCCTGCCGGTTCCTACGGTATTCGTCGTGGAACTCTTGCGGGCCATCGATAGATACACCCACCAAGAAATTATTTTCCTTGAAAAATTGGCACCACTCATCATTCAATAGGGTACCATTGGTTTGGATACAGTTATCTATTTGCCGTCCTCCCGCATACTTACGCTGCAACTCCAAGGCTTTTTTATAGAAGCTGATCGGCCGCATCAGCGTCTCGCCTCCATGCCATGTAAACAAGACTTCTTGCATGGTTTGGCATTCCATGTATTCCTTGATGAACTTCTCGAGTATCTGATCCGTCATGATGTGATTCTTCACGTCCGGATAGAACTTACTTTTCTCAAGGTAATAACAATACTCGCATGCCAAATTACAAACAGAACCAACCGGTTTCAACATGATGTAGACCGGCTTGGCGAAAGGGGAAATATAGGAACTATTCATGGTATACTATTAGATATTACATTTCTATTTCAACTCGAACTCGCTAAGCACGATTTTTTGTTTTAGCTCGCTGAACGTTTGATCTGACTTAGTCAGTGTACGGAAGGTATATTTATCCCCGTATGTGGAAAGTACCTTTTCCATCTCATTTTCTCCGATCAGGAAATAACCTTTGGCGGGTGTTTCTTTATCGAAGTCATGGAAGATATTTCCCATATAGAAGTTTAACCCGTACAGATTCCGATAAATCCGAAGGTTATTTACGACATATACATTCTTTTTATTCAATGGATATTCTTTCAGGATACGTTCAGCGAAAACACGGCAAGAATCCCCTTCACGAATACCTCTCATAATGACACCATCAATTAATAAATTAACCGAGAATGTCAAGGCTATCGTAGCGTAGAGAATCTTGATATTTATTTTCTTGAACATCTGGTAATAGACCGTTCCTAATATCAATAGATTTATGAAGATAATACAGATCGTAAGCGTACTGGGGTGAACTAATACTTTTGATACCATTTGTACCATGTCCAAGGTCGATGCGTTTTGTGTATATTGACCGACGATACCAACAGGATCAATAATACTGAATACCGTAAGCAAGATCGCTATCATGACGACACTTACTACGGAAGCTAAAAAGGCAGCGAATACCCGAGTTACTTTCGTACGGTATTCTGTAATATATAAGGCATACTGAGCCAAGAACAAGGCAATGAACGGATAAGCCGGCATTAAATATACGCTTCGTTTACTGGAAGGGATCGAATAGAAGAAAAGGATGCCGACTAAAGCAACCAAACTAAATAAACGAACTTTTTCCATGGAGCGGATACGTTTCCACGTATTCTTTAAGATCTCTTTAATAGGTTGCTCAGGCTTACTAAGTTTCAGCCCGAATAAAGAGAAGAAAAAGAAAATAGTCCAAGGTATAAAGCCTGCCGCCAACGTCATGAAATTGTACCAAACACCATTCTCATGCCCCAGATCATAGGAAATTTCAGGAGTGTTTAGGTGTAAGAAACGAGCGAAATTCTCCGCTAATACGACATTAAGGAACTCATCTCCACCCTGCTTCCATGCAGCGGTATACCACAACATCGGTAGGAATAAAGAGGAAATTCCCGCATATAATAAAGTCTTGAATATGGTGAGATAACTGTATTGACCTAACATTAATAGATAAATGCCGAATACGAATAGGGGCAATACTACGCCTACCGGTCCTTTGGTCAGAACGGCGCATCCTAATAATAAAGGTATGAATATGGGAAGTCCTTTCAGCTCTAATTTATCTTCCCATCGATATAGCTGGAAAAGCCCTATGACGATGAAAGTAGTGAGCAACATATCCACCCGAGTCGTCATGGCCGCCCGATGTATCTCTACGCAGGTGACCAATAGGAGGGTCGCTATGAATGCCTCCTGAAACTTTACGATTCGTTTACCGAAAAAGACCAATACGAACCCGATCAAGGTAATAAAGGCTAAAGCCGATGGCAAGCGGGAGGTGAACTCGGAAACATATCCCTGTGGATAGGAGAAAGCAGCCATTAACCAATGCGCCATCGGTGGCTTAAAAGCGAACTCGTTCGCGTAAGATTGTGGCAAGACCCAATTACCTGTCTCGAGCATGGAGATCGCTACGGCCGCTTCCCGAGGTTCCCCTTTGGTGGAAAAGTCGCCGAGGCCAATCCAAGGTAACACAGATATAATACAGATTACTACCATCATGGTTACCGGCTTTTGCAAGTAAAGATATTGAAGTGTAGGTGTACGCATATGACAATTAATATATAGGGCTTTGGCCCATTAATGTTATAAAACAGTTTGCAAAAGAACAATTTTTTATGGACTTTCCCCGCATTTTTAGAAACTTTTTATGTGCCCAATGAATGTTTGATAGCCTTTCGTATCGCTTCCGCATCCTCCTTGTTTTCCTTTAATATGGAGAGAATCAGGTTTAAATAACTCTCTTTGTTACTGATACCGCAGATCGCGCATAGGCGGCTCTGTGGTAACATCCCTTTTTGATTATAAACACGGAGGATGCTTTTGTAGTTCTCCGTTTCTATATAAGACTCGAACTCTTCTTTTATGTTTTTGTATATTTCTTCCGCATGGATGTTCAGACGGATACTCTCTACATGTTCGGTTAATTGCTCCACCGTCGTTATCTTGCGATCAACGGTAGTCTCCAGTTTTTTACGGACTTGATGTTTGGCATGAAGGATTACTTGCGAATCCAGTTCTTTTTGGAAAAGACGTACTACGTTTTCTTTCACTTGCTTGAAAACATCGTCCGGATCTTTCATCAACCGTTTGGCGACCGTCTTGATCACATCCTCTATCATCAATAGGTTCTCCACTTCCGCTACGTCCGGTACATAAATATGTTGTTCCCGTAGATAGTTTATTTCTCCTTGCGTACGCCTATCACGATCTACGATACCTTTGCTATCTAATGTATGGAAGTCTTTCAGTTGGCCGAACGCTTTGGTTGTCTCGATTACTTTTTGGCAACCACCCATCGGTTTCACCAAATAATCGGGGAATATGAAGGGGTAAAGCTTGCTGTCGATACTGTTCGTGTCGGTCCCTTCGATAAACAAGATCGGTTTCCGGCTGCCAAGTATTTCCATATATACTTCTTCCGGGAAACTTTCATTACTCTCGATCAACTCGTAATCCCATACGGAATGATCCGCATCGTAAGAACGAATCCAGATCCGTTTGCTGTCGGAGCGGGAGGTGGCGAAATCAATGTCATGTGTGAGATAAACAAACGTACAGTCCGGACGTATCGCCTCAATCTCGTCCCAAAGCTGGTTCTTTATGGAGTTGTGGAGAAGGGTTTCCGGCTCTTCGATCACGAGCAAGGCGTTCGGGCATGCGCATAATGCGGCCCCAATCAAGTAGAACACCAGTTTCTCGCTATCGCTCATGCGTCCGGCGGTGTAGGAATTTGAATCACGCCCCGTGGATACAAGCTCGATAAATCCCGACTTTCGTATCAGACGATTATGCGGAAACATCTTTTCCCAGATCGCTTGTATAATATCTATCTTGGTGATCGGAGGATCTACTTCGTTATTAGTCTTGCAGGCTTCCTTGAAATTGACTGCCGCCTCGAACTCCTCGCTCTGGAGTTGCAAAATCAGTTTCTCGTATTCAGAAATACGTGGCATGAACAGTCGTTCTTTGATCATAGACTGTAAACGTGCGAATTCATTGGAGGCCGATAATTTAGATTCGTCATCGCTGATGAATAAGGCATGTATACCGGATATTCTTTTCGCTTGACCCGCATATCTCTCCAATAAATCTCTGCCAAAAGAGCTTTTTCCCGCACCGTTCGCTCCGATCACGACTAATATCTTCGTGTCTAGCATGATGGGATGTGTCACATTAACTTTCGTTGGGAGTGTTAGTTCCATACATGTTATTGATTAGGTTTTCAAAGATAAGCTTTTTCTTTGAAAGTTCGCACGAGACCTGAAAAATAAAGTGCCTTTCCCGAAACATCCTTAAAGACGGGAAAGGCGCTTTTATTAAAACCTTAGCAGAGTTTTTTCTTATTTGCTCTTCTCCAAGATAACGCGAGCGAGGCGAGCTTGTATTTGCATTAATGTATTAACATCCTCGTTCTCGAAATTGATGTCAGCTACTTTTAAACTTCTTTTGGAGACTACCGGAGCCGATTTAGCAGCCATTAATTCTTGTACTAATTCATCTACTTGCTCTTTGATTTTCTCTGCCTTTTTTGAATAATCTACTGTACGTGCCATAGTTCTTTTGATATTTTATTTTATGAATACTATCGCAAAGATAATTACATTTTTATAATACACATAATAAAACGTAAATATTCTGTGCTATTTTTACGAAAAAGTCCGAGCTGCAATATTTTCGCAGCCCGGACTAGGTAATTATCGAGATGAATGTGTGTTATGCTTTTGTCGTATTCGTCTCGGATACGTCATTTTTTACTTCCCAATGGAACGGTTCGAATTCAGTGTTCGGATCTACCCAAGATGCTTTCTTAGACGCATAGATAATAAACGGTGCCGCAACGACAACAATTACACCGATGAAGAGAACGGCGAACCAAACCGTATTATTTCCTGTAGAAATCTGGCTAGGAGGAATGAAACTTAATACGAACGCTAATAAGGAACCACAGAATCCTAAACCTCCGATCAACCACATCAAGCCATTGCCACCTTTTCCGATACGGAAAGGACGACCTGCCTTTTTCATCTTATAACGTAATGCGATCGCTCCGGAGAACATCAACATATACATTATTAAATATAAGATCACCGTAAGCTGTGATAAGATCTGATAAAAGCTTTGTACGGATGGCATTACCACGAATAATAAGCTAAGAAGTGTAACAGCCGCTCCTTGGATATAAAGGATGTTTTTCTGTACGCCGATCTTATTGGTCTTCTGGAAGAACGGGGGCAGATAACCTGCTTTACCAACTGCGAATATACCTTTGGAAGGACCAGCGACCCATGTCAATACTCCTGCTAATACGCCAAATGCCAAAGCGATAGCGATAATTGGGGATAACCATGAGGCATGAATGTACTTGAAGTAATTGTCGAATCCCACTAATAAACTTTGCGTAAGATTGATGTCTTTCTCTGGGATAATAATACCCAACGCAAAAGTTCCTAGTACGAAGATTACAACGGTGATCAAGGCACCGATAAATACAGCTTTCGGATAGTTTTTAGAAGGATTGTCAACGTCTTTCACGTGAATACCGCCCATTTCCATACCTGCGTAAAAAAGGAAGATACTTGCGGCTAAGACTAAGTTGTCGAATTTACTGAAGTCGGGGAAGAAGTTACTGTGGAAATCCATATTGGAATGCCCGCCAGTCGCTAGATATACGATACCTAAAATGATGAGTAACGCCGCCGGGATGATAGTACCTACCATACCTCCAATTTTCGCTACTTTTCCAACCCAACTCAATCCCTTTAGTGAGATAAATGTAGCCAGCCAATAAATAATTAACACGATCGCTAACGTGTAGTATTTGTTATTCGCCAGCAGCATATCTTCGGGATGATCCATACCGATGAAGGCGATGGATACGGCTCCAAAAGTTAATACTGTCGGATACCAGATCGTACTTTCAATCCATTGAACCCAGATAGCCAGAAAGCCTAGACGTTTTCCATAGGCCTCACCTACCCAACGGAATACACCACCTTGTTTGTCTTGGAACATTGCCGCTAATTCCGCTGCCACCAAAGAGGTCGGGATTAAGAATACGATTGCCGCGAATAAGTAATAGAAAGCCGAACTTAGTCCGTATACGGCTTCTGCTGGCAGTCCGCGTAAAGATACTACTGCCGTCACGTTCATGATTGCTAGGGTAAACACACCTAGCTTTACTGTCTTGTTGATATTTGCCATAGATTTATGTTTTAAAAATGAGAATTACTTCTCTCGTTTAAGTCTGAGTTTATAACAGCGAATCAAAGAAGATGTTTTGTTTTTGCTACGTAAAACTTGGTTAATTAACACATTTCGCTGTTTAAACAAATGGTATATGAGGTTTGTTGTCATAAACCAAAATGAAAAGGATTATAATTAAATAAATAGTAACGCTTATGAAAATGGCCGTATTTGATTTCGCATTGAGAAAGAAGGGGGTATATGGTGTGTTACATATCATTATACTATTGTTGTCGCTGTTCTTGGTTATCAGTATCTCCATCGATACATTTAAGAATATTCCCTTTTACACGCAAACTTCTTATAAGAAGATTCAATTATGGATCTGTTTGTTTTTTCTTTTCGATTTTGTTTTGGAACTTTTCCTATCGAAAGATAAATTACGTTATTTGCGAACGCACTTTATTTTCTTGCTCGTAGCGATCCCTTACCAAAATATAATAGAATATTATCATATTATCACCTCACCCGAGCTTAGTTATTTCTTACGTTTCGTTCCTTTGGTACGGGGCGGGTATGCGTTGGCGATCGTGGTGGGATGGTTATCGTATAATAAGGCATCCGGCTTGTTTGTTTCTTACTTGACGATGTTGTTGGCCACGGTTTATTTCTCAAGTCTTATATTTTTTGTCTTGGAGCATAAGGTGAACCCGTTGGTGGCTAATTATGGGGACGCTCTATGGTGGGCGTTTATGGATGTGACGACGGTTGGCTCTAACATATCCGCTATTACGGTTACGGGACGAGTCCTCTCAGTCGTATTGGCTGCTTTGGGCATGATGATGTTTCCAATATTTACGGTATATGTGACAAGCCTTGTCCAAAAAAGTAACGAGGAGAAAAAGAGGTTTTATGAGAACATACAGGCTCCTTCTCCCCAGCCAGAGGTGAAGGACAAAGGGAGTAAATAGGCGGAAGGAAGTGGCTGAGATTACACTATGATTTGCTGGAAAGTTTGATTGGCTTCTGTTTTTTTCGTATCTTTACGGCCCCTAAAACCAGATAGGTAAAAGATGATAAAAGATAAGCAGGCATTGGAAGGCGGGCGCATATCCATACTTGGCGCACGTGTTCATAATCTGAAGAATATAGATGTAGAGATTCCGAGGAATAAGTTGACGGTGATTACCGGCATGAGTGGTAGCGGCAAGTCATCATTGGCGTTCGATACGATTTTCGCTGAGGGACAAAGGCGGTATGTGGAGACATTCTCGGCTTACGCCCGGAATTTCTTAGGGAATATGGAGAGACCCGATGTGGATAAGATAACGGGTCTGAGTCCGGTTATCTCCATTGAGCAAAAGACAACCAATAAGAATCCTCGTTCCACCGTCGGTACGACTACCGAGATCTATGACTTTTTCCGTTTGCTTTACGCTAGGGCGGGAGAGGCCTATTCCTATTTGAGCGGGGAGAAGATGGTGAAATATACCGAGGATCAAGTCTTACGGCTGATCTTGGATGAGTACAACGGGAAAAAAACGTATCTCTTGGCTCCGTTGGTCCGTAATCGTAAGGGGCACTATAAGGAACTTTTCGAGCAGATACGTAAAAAAGGATATCTGAACGTCCGTGTCGATGGCGAGTTGAAAGAGATCTTCCATGGGATGAAGCTGGATCGTTATAAGATGCACAGCATCGAGGTGGTGATCGATAAGATGATTGTCTCCAAGGCAGACGAGCGTCGTTTGAAAGAGAGCTTGAAGATCGCCATGAAGCAAGGCGATGGCCTTGTGCTGATACTGGATGCCGAGACTAACGAGGTTCGCCATTATAGTCGTCGCTTGATGGACCCGGTGACTGGATTGTCTTACAGTGAGCCGGCTCCGCATAATTTCTCGTTCAACTCCCCTCAAGGAGCGTGTCCGAAATGTAAAGGCTTAGGACAGGTCAATTTGTTGGATATGGACAAGATCGTTCCCGATCCATCCTTAAGTATATATAGCGGTGGCATCGTCGCTTTGGGTAAATATAAGAATTCGTTGATATTCTGGCAGATCGAGGCGCTTTGCCAAAAGCATGGCGTGACGATCAAGACGCCTATACGGGATATTCCCGAGGAGGCGATGGACGAGATCATGAACGGTACGGACGAGCGGTTGCAGATCAAGAATGACTCGTTAGGATCGTCTAACTATTTCTTGTCGTATGAGGGAGTCGCCAAGTATATCTTGATGCAACAGGAGAGCGAGGCATCCGCCTCGGCGCAGAAATGGGCGGGACAATTCATCAAGATGGCCACTTGTCCGGAATGTAACGGCTGGCGGTTGAATAAGGAGGCGTTGAGCTACCGGATAGCGGGAAAGAATATCGCCGAGTTGTCGGCCATGGATATCTCGGAATTATACGAGTGGCTGGAGGGTATCGAGGAGAAGCTGGACCCGAAACAGCTTCGGATCGCTACGGAGATATTGAAGGAGATACGCTCCCGCCTGCGCTTCTTGCTGGATGTGGGATTGGATTATCTTTCCATGAACCGGGGTTCCGCTACCTTGTCCGGTGGCGAGAGCCAGCGTATCCGTTTGGCTACCCAGATCGGAAGCCAATTGGTGAACGTACTTTATATATTGGATGAGCCGAGTATCGGTTTGCACCAGCGGGACAACGTCCGTCTGATTAACTCCTTGAAGCAATTGCGTGATACGGGAAACTCCGTGATCGTCGTGGAGCATGATAAGGATATGATGCTGAGTGCCGATTACGTGGTGGATATGGGGCCTAAAGCGGGTCGTCTGGGGGGTGAGGTCGTCTTTGAGGGAACGCCCAAGGAGATGCTGCGTGTAGATACCTTGACCTCTTCCTATCTGAATGGAAACACGGAGATAGCCGTTCCTGCCGAGCGTCGGAAAGGCAACGGGCAGTTTATTACGATCAAGGGAGCCAGCGGCAATAACCTGAAGCATGTGGACGTGTCTTTCCCCTTGGGTACTCTTATTTGCGTCACGGGTGTGTCGGGTAGCGGAAAGTCTACCTTGATAAACCGCACGCTGCAACCGATCTTGAGCCAGCATTTCTATCGCTCGCTGGAAGACCCCTTGGCATACGACGCCATCGAGGGAATCGAGCATGTCGATAAGATCGTGAATGTGGATCAATCTCCGATCGGTCGTTCCCCCCGGAGCAACCCGGCTACCTATACGGGGGTATTCTCGGATATCCGGAATCTGTTCGTGGAACTTCCGGAATCGAAGGTGAGAGGGTATAAACCGGGACGTTTCTCTTTTAACGTATCGGGCGGACGGTGCGAGACCTGTAAGGGAAATGGCTATAAGACGATCGAGATGAATTTCCTTCCGGACGTGCTGGTGCCTTGCGAGGATTGTCACGGCAAGCGATATAACCGGGAAACCCTAGAGGTTCGTTTTCGTGGGAAATCAATTGCGGATATCTTGGATATGACGATTAATATGGCAGTGGAGTTCTTCGAGAATATCCCGACTATCTTATCCAAGATCAAGGTCCTGCAGGATGTAGGTCTGGGATATATCAAGTTGGGGCAACCCTCTACTACCTTATCCGGTGGCGAGAGCCAACGTGTCAAGCTGGCTACCGAGCTGGCGAAGCGGGATACGGGAAAGACGCTTTATGTATTGGATGAACCTACCACCGGTCTGCACTTCGAGGATATCCGGGTCTTGCTGGGGGTATTGAACAAGTTGGTGGATAAAGGCAACACGATCATCGTTATCGAACATAACCTCGATGTTATCAAAAGCGCCGATTACTTGATCGATATGGGCCCCGAGGGCGGTCGCCGTGGAGGTAACGTCCTTTTCACCGGGACTCCGGAGGCTTTAGCGAAGAGTGGCGTCGGGTTTACGGCTCCGTTCTTGAAAGAAGAGTTAGATATAGCAAATAAGAAAAAATGAAGAATCCTATACAAATGATCAAGCAGTGCGTGGAGAAGGAGGAACCTTACTTCGTGCTGAGAGGGCAGGACGTATGTGCGTTGGCTGCCATAGAGACCTATTATGAGGAGGTGAGGAATAAGGTGAAAGATCCTTATTTCATCGAGGAGATCGAAGAGATCATGAAAGATTTCCGGGCGTACCGGGAGGAAGTGTCTAACACTAAAATACCGGATTGATTTATGGCAGACGACAGTTACAAGACCATCAAGCAAGTAGCCGAGGGATATTATACCGAGAAGCGCAGCCGCTTTATCTCGTATGCTATCCCCGTGCGTACGGTGGAAGAGGTGAAGGAGCAACTGGAGAAATACCGTAAACAATATTATGATGCCCGCCATGTATGCTGGGCGTATATGTTAGGTCCAGAGCGGCAGACGTTCCGGGCCAACGATGACGGGGAGCCTTCTTCCACGGCCGGGAAACCGATCCTCGGACAGATCAACTCGAATGAGCTGACCGATTTATTGATTGTCGTAGTACGTTACTTTGGTGGAATCGAGTTAGGAACCAGTGGGCTGATCGTCGCTTATCGCACGGCCGCCGCCGAGGCTATCTCCGCCGCAGAGATCGAGGAACGTACGGTAGACGAGGACATCACGGTCGTTTTCGAATACCCATACCTGAACGGGATCATGCGTATCGTAAAAGAGGATAACCCCGCTATCATCTCACAGAAGTTCGAGATGGATTGCGAGATGACGCTTCGTATCCGTAAAGGAGAGGCTGAACGCCTCAAAAATCGTTTGTTAAAGGTTGAGACCGCTTATCTAAAAGAGTAGCAAGCGATCAACTAATTCAATTTTCAATTGTTTTTTGTAGAGACAAGGCTCATGAGGAACCCTGCCCCTGCATTTTATTGTGTAAATATTAATATAGTTTTATCTGAATGAAAAAAGTTCTTTTATTCTCTCTTTTTCTAGTGTTGGGTTTGGTCGTGTCGCAAATGCTTCCCGCTATGGTGGGGGAACAGTATTCGCTGGTAAAGACGATCTCTAATACATTTTTGTTTATTTGCCTTGCGTTTATCATGATTAATGTGGGGCGTGAGTTCGAGATTGATAAGACCCGGTGGAAGTCTTATACCGAAGATTATTTCATAGCGATGGCTACGGCTGCGTTTCCGTGGATATTCGTGGCTTTATATTATATGTTTGTCTTGCTTCCGGGCGATTTATGGGGAAGTTGGGACGCTTGGAAGGAGAACCTGTTGCTAAGCCGGTTCGCCGCGCCTACCTCGGCGGGTATCTTGTTTACGATGTTGGCCGCCGCCGGGCTAAAAGCCTCTTGGGTATATAAGAAAGTACAGGTATTGGCGATCTTCGACGACTTGGATACGATCCTGTTGATGATCCCGTTGCAAATCATGATGATCGGCTTGCGCTGGCAATTGGGGGTCATTATTCTGGTTGTGGTATTGCTCTTGATCCTGGGCTGGAAGAAAATGGGATATTATAATGTACGTCAAGACTGGAAAGCCATCTTGTTCTATGCCGTCGTGACGTTTGGTATCACGCAAGTGATTTATCTGGTATCGAAACATATGTACGGGGAGGAGGCTAGCATCCATATCGAGGTACTTTTACCTGCGTTTGTCGTAGGTATGATCATGCGGCATAAGCATATCGATACCAAGATCGAGCACCAAGTGTCCGATTTTATCTCTTATCTCTTTATGTTCCTTGTCGGAGTGAGCATGCCGGTGTTTATGGGCGTGGATTTCGCTCAGCAAGCGGCGGAAGTAACTACGGTGACAGGTTCCCAGCCGATGATGTCATGGTCGATGATCGCTTTACACGTCGTAATCGTCTCATTCTTATCCAATATCGGTAAACTATTTCCTTTGTTTTTCTACCGTGACCGGATGAAACGGGAGCGTTTGGCGCTGTCTATCGGTATGTTTACCCGTGGAGAGGTAGGAGCCGGCGTTATTTTCATAGCCTTGGGATATGGATTAGGTGGCCCTATGTTGATAATTTCTGTGTTAACTATTGTGTTTAATTTAATTTTAACTGGTATCTTTGTCATCTGGGTAGAGAAACTCACACGCAGCGCTTATAACCTGGAGCAAGCAGGAAAAGCCAAAGCAGTCAATTAATAGAAAAAACACTTGAAGGTATTTCAAGATGATATCCCGTTTCCCTCTTGGGAGGGAACGGGAATAGTCATAGTACGATCAATTGTTGAAGACCTTCATCTAACTTATTATTTATGGACCGTACGATTAATGTTATCCTTAAACCGTTGCGTCGCTTCGCTATACAGAAGCCGAACGCCAGTCTTTTACTATTCGCCGCCACCATCATCGCTATGGTCTTGGCCAATTCGCCTTGGGCACATAAGTATCATTTATTATTAGCTTTTCCAATCGATCTGCAAGCCGGGCAGTTTAACTTCTTCGCGCATCATGGCGAGACCATGTCTATGCTGGCTTTCGTGAACGACGCCCTTATGGCGGTTTTCTTTTTCGTGATCGGTCTGGAGATCAAGCAAGAGGTTTTGATCGGTGAGTTGAGTTCCGTGCGGAAGGCGCTATTGCCTATTATCGCCGCCTGTGGTGGAATGATCGTGCCGGTCTTATTTTATATGTTAGTATGTAATACGCCTCCCGAGGTAAACGGGGCGGCTATTCCGATGGCTACGGATATCGCTTTCGCCTTGGCCGTATTGGGCTTGTTGGGGAAGCGGGTGCCGTTGAGCATGCGTATTTTCTTGACCGCCTTGGCTGTGGTGGATGATATTGGAGGTATCATAATTATCGCCCTGTTTTATAGCGGGCATATCGCTTTCGAGCCTTTGTTGATATCCCTGATAGTCCTCGCTTTGTTGTATGTGGGAGGAAAGTTCCGGGTACATAACCGATTGTTTTTCTATATCGGTGGCTTTATCGTTTGGCTGCTATTTCTGGAGTCAGGAATCCATCCGACAATCGCCGGCGTGTTGATCGCCTTTACGGTTCCAGCCCGTCCGGTTGTTAAGCTAGATGATTTCACGTGTGATATGACCGGGTATTTGAATATGCTGGACTATACCGAGGTTCGTCAGTCCCGTAAAGCGGAAGTACTTACACCTACACAAATTCAGGTATTGAATAACATCCATACGTTGGCGGATAAAACGATCAGTCCGTTGCAGACCATCGCTGATAAGTTGCATCCTTTGGTAAACTATGTGATACTTCCTTTATTCGCTTTCGTGAATGCCGGTGTGACATTCGGGGATATCCAACCCCAGACATTAGTTAATGTACCGTTGGCGGTGTTCGTGGGCCTATTTGTAGGAAAGACATTAGGTATATTCTCTTTCTCTTACTTGTTCGCGTGTACGCCATTTGCCTCCATGCCTACAGGGATGAGCAAGCGTAATTTATTTGGAGTATCCATGTTGGGAGGAATCGGTTTCACGGTAGCCTTGTTCATAGCGAATCTTTCCTTTGACGGCAGTACGGCGGCGGGTGCCGATCTCTTGAATCAGGCGAAGCTGGGTGTATTCACGGGATCGTTTATATCCGGTCTTTGCGGTTATCTGGTATTGAAATGGGTTTTACCTAAAGAAAAAGTGGAAACGATCTAAATAAAAGAAGGTGTCTGAAAAGGATACCTTCTTTTTTGTTATGCTGCCCGTTCAT
>NZ_QTLZ01000021.1:344-72497 GCF_003635425.1 Parabacteroides sp. AF27-14 | reverse complement strand
AATGAACGGGCAGCATAACAAAAAAGAAGGTATCCTTTTCAGACACCTTCTTCCCTTATTTGTCTATGAAAGTCTTAATTTAAAGTATGTATTATGAGAAAATTTCTTCGTAATTAGTACTCGGGATAATCATGTTCTGGACATTTAAGCTAAAGTTTTTCTTTTTCTTATCCCACATACCGTAATTTGTCTTTATCTCTCCACTTTGATCATCATATTGATAAGTGATCTGATAGAATGGAACCCATTCATCGTTTGTCCGATCCCAACGAAACGCTTTCTTCTCGGAAACCTTGCCGTTCTCGTTGTACTGGAACTCATATCTTACCTGTTTGTTCAACAGTCCGTTTTCCTGTAAGAATACCACTTTAGAGATAATCTTACCATTCTCCTCTTTTGTATCATATAGATAATCTTTAGGAGACGCTGCGCTTATCGCTAAACTACACATGAAAGTAAAAACTAGCGCAAGAATACTTTTACCCCAAACTGATGTCTTCATACTATTTTAATTTATAAGGTTACTATCATTTTGTACCGCGAAGTAAGGAAGTTTCCCGACAATCACCAAAAGCAAAGTGACAAATCGTTAGCAATATCACAATATTTAACACATTCAAGACCTTCATTCCCTTCGATTCCCCTATGTTTACTGACATATTGTAAACCAAATCGTAAGTTCCCCCGATTTTTAAATATCTATTATTTACCACCAGCCGGATGTAACTTTCAAAAGAAAACTTTAGACACCGCTTTTTTAATAAATTAAAAATCTATTGATTAATAAATATATTCTTACCTTTGCGAAGGCAGAATGCAAATTGATTTCTTGACATGCGACAAATAATGAAACTATTTATCACATCCTTTCTTTTTATCCTATTCTCAGGATGTACAAAGGATGTATATGATCCTTCCGATAAAATTCCGGGAGAAGGTACTAATCCATTCTCAAAGGTAACAATTTCCTCTAATTTCGATTGGTCGATGATACAAATATCCCACCTTACCGTACAATCTTTCGACCCCTATGATGGCACCTATAATTATCTGGTAGAAGTATTTGATAAAAGTCCGGAAGATCAAGATGCGAATCTTCTCGCTACCGGGGTTTGCTCAAAGAAAACGCTTTTCGATAAGAAAATTATCTATCCAAAGGGAGAGTCGGATCAAGTTTACATACAATTGACGACCCCTACCGGATATCAAGTTACCGCTCCTGTCACCTTAACACCGGGTAATGATAATGTCTGTGCTTTCGATTCGTTAGCCGTATCGCAGGAAACAACCGCTACTCCGGTTAGCCGTACCCCGACCCGAAGCGTGTCTTCCACCTATACATTTATAATAGAAGACTCTTTCCCTAATTATGGAGATTATGATTTTAATGATGCCGTGATAAAAGTCCAGATGGAAACTTCCATGAAAGACGATTATGTACAATTCGCCAATATAAAACTGACTTTCCGTGCATTAGGTGGAACTAAGCGGGCCGGAGCTTTCATCCATCTCCCCGGCATAAAGTCCAAAGACATCCAAAAAGCCGAGTTAAATGGCTGGACCACGACTCCAGAATCGGAAACCGAGACTCCGGTTTATGCCCTATCGGATGATATACATGGATTATTCTCTTTTCATGAAATGATTAATACAGATAATGACCTTCCATATAGGGGAAAGCAAGAACGTTTGATCACCTTTTCGTTCGCAGCCGGTGCCTTAAAAGATTTGACCATTGATGACATCGATCTTTTCACGACCGTATTAAAGCGGGAAGGAGAGGTCTTACGCACGGAAATCCACCAACGTAATTATAGCTATACCCCCAAAGGGGTCAGATACCGTTATTACTCAAATGATAATTGCATATGGGCCTTAATGATACCGGATGATTTCAAATACCCTGTGGAACATGCTTTTATTGGTGATGCCTATCCGGATCTATTGAAATGGGTAAGTGGAGATAGCAAACATGTACAATGGTATAAAAGTAAGAATACGGTTGATAAGTGGATTTATACCCGAGAACAATAACAACCTAAAATCCTCCGTAAAATGAAAACGACCGCCATCTTATTTCTTGCCTATCTGGCTTTATGCGTTCAGTGCTCAGTGCCGGAAAACAAGAGCACGAAAAAAGAGATTAGTACTCAACCGATAAAGGTGGGTGTATTCGATGGGCATGGAGGAGCACAGACCTGTATTTGGGAAACTGTCGCCGCTATCCGGCTGGACCCGGAAATGGAGGTATGTACCATTACTACAGCAGATATAGCTAATAATGTGCTCGATTCGATCGACGCTATTATTATCCCGGGAGGAAGTGGCAAAAGTCAGTACTTAAACCTAGGGACCTTAAATCAACAACGTATCAAGGACTTCATCGCTAAAGGTAAAGGGGCTGTCGGGATCTGTGCCGGAGCCTATCTATTCTCGAATACTCCTGATTACACCTGTATACAGCTAAATGGACAGCAAGCGATCGACATCGAGCATGACAACCGAGGGCATGGATTAGCGAAATTCACCTTATGCGAGGAGGGTAAGAAGATATTCCCCGAATTAGCCGACCGCGATACGAGTTTCGTCATTTACTATGAGGGACCGGTATTTATAAACAATCCGGCTGATACGATCCAAAGCAACACGCTTGCCATCATGGAAAGCGATGTGCATGAGGAAGGAAACGCCCCGGCTAATATGACAAACGGTAAGCCATTCTTCGTAGCCAATAACTACGGGAAAGGGCGTATTTTTAGTTCCATCGCCCACCCCGAAGGTACTCCCGGCATGATGTGGATGATCCCCCGGATGGTACGTTGGACCTTGAATAAGCCTTTTATCCCTTATCAATCCTCCGCCGTACGTCCAGACCTGTTCAATCATGAATCATTAATGGCTACCGATGATTTAAAGCAGGAAGAAAAAGCCTTTCAAATCCTTTTAAGCGGAGAAAGCGAGCAAAAGGTTGCCGCCTTGGATTGGCTGGAAGCACATCATTCATGGGACGCCAAACGATGGGTACAAGGATTGCTTTATGACGCTTCACCCGCCGTCCGTATCCGGGCAGCCCGATATATAGCGGATACCCATTACTTACCTTTCTTACCCAACTTACAGGCGGCTTACCGGACAGAAACCGATAAGGCGACCCAAGAAGAGTTAAAGACGCAGCTGGAGAAACTAACAGCCCTACTTCCTTAGGCTAGGGAGATTTAAACTCTCCCTAGATATTCATCTACCGTATAGTTTAAGAAACGATTGAATGGTAATAACAATTTAAAGTCATCCACCGCCTTATCCATCCAATCCGTAGCGTAAAAGAAATTATCCGGCTTATAAGACACCACGCTGAAATCCTTATGCTTCATGATATAACCATAAGGGGAATCCATTGGATAGCCGGCAGGCATGCGTTTCAGCATCTCCCCCTCTAACACCGGGAATGTTTTCTTAAATGTAGGTTCCTCGATAATAGCCGTAAATTCCTCGATATGATCGTATATATCCTGACGAAGTTTCTTTAATAGCGCAGGTGGCGGGCACCATACACCTCCGGAAAGCAAGCAGCCTCCCGGCTCCAGATGGATATAATAACCACCCCGTTCGCTGGCACGACCACCTTGGGAGATGTAAGCGGCGAAATGACATTTATAAGGAGTCTTATCCGGAGAGAAACGGATATCCCTGTATATCCGGAACAAACAATCTTTCGCCTCCAACCCGGCTACCTCGGGATCGAATAAGGAGATACGACCTATTAAATCTTGTACCTCATCGATAAACCCCTTACGTAGTGCATCGTAACGATTTTTATTGTCTTGGAACCATTCCCGATTGTTATGGCTCCTCAACTCTGTCAAGAACTCTATGATCTGTTCATTCATAACTTTCTATTTTTAATCCTTACAAATGTAAGAAATATTAGAAACTGTAACCCAGATTCAGATAAAATTGCAGGTTATTATTCCGGTTCGACAATCCGAAGTTCGTATTCATCGGACCGAACATACTATTATAGGCATAACCGATGCTGCCTCCCCATACACTTTCTCCCTTGAGCAGGTCGAAGAAATTATCCTCATGGATCGCATAGTTGGCTATCAATGAGATATAGTGCCGCTGCCCGATACGCTGACGTAAGTTCAAACGGACGATCGCCACGGAATTATCGAATATCTCCATCCGATTGATCCCCGCGAACGGTAACTGCTGGGGAAGGTACCTTTCCGGCATATCGCCTCCCACCACATTCAAAAAGGGATAAGCCGGATCTTTCCCGATCAACACGCGACCATCGATAGACGGCAACAGACTCAAATGGGAAGTCAGCGGCAATACTGAAAGGAAACTGAGTTTCAAAGCGGAGAAGAAGGTATGTCCCTTATAAGTCACGAAGTTATCCGTATAAATGGAATAATCCGCTTGCAGAGAAACGCCTTTACTCGGGAAGTAACGGCGGTCCAAGGTTTCCAGATGGGCCTGAGCGAAGTAACTGATAAAGCCTTCCGGTTTTACTTGATACTTTTGGTTTTCCGCCGTATAAAGAAATGAGTTATAATCGAAATACTCATAACGGGCTCCTAGCTTCAACTTGAAATTCAGCCAGTTCATGTCCGAATATCCGAGTTCCACGAAATGGTGGCGATACGTCGTATTTACGATTTTATCCCCCCGGTTATAGACATCGAGATCATGGTACGTGAACATATAAGACAGGTTGATGTTACGCAAGGGATTACGCTCTATCGCATAGTCCACTCGCCCATACATACGTTTCCCGATCCTTCCCGTTACGGAGAACTTCGAATGGTAACGAGCCCGATTGTCAAAAGTAGCGTTCAGCAACAGGGCGACGATATCCTCACTATTAAAATTCAAGCCCACATTAATCGCACTATTTGATTTTTCCTGTACCGTAAGCACCAAATCCTCCTGCCTCTCACCGACCAATTTATAGCTCACATTCGAGTAAAGGTTTGTACCGATCACGATAGACATGGCTTCCTGCAATTTCTTCACGGTAAGCAAGCTATTCTCTTTCAAGCCGCTGATTTGCGTCAACCATTTCTCATCACGAGGATCTATACCTTCAAACAAGACACGCCGGATATGAAACGTATCGGTAGAGACTACCGGATAGGAATGTACTAATCTCTTTCGGTGCATATCCGAACTATCGGATAAACCAATCTTCTTCTTTAAGTCAAGAATCTCATCCCATTGCTTGCGGGCGACTTGCTCACCCCGGTCAATCAAGGTATCCAAGGCCGTCTCCCCAAAACTAGCGGAATTATAAGGGTCTGTATTCGGACGGAACAACAGATCGGTTTGTTCCTTATTCGGCCCGTATTTCTCATAACCATGCAAGGCGATGATCTGCCCAACGATATCCCAAGGGGTATTTATCCGCTCCAACTGTTTCAAGTCGCTAGTACCCAGATCTACGCCAATAATGATATCCGCCCCCATATCCCGTGCGACATCCGCCGGATAGTTATTCTTGATCCCACCATCTACCAACACCATGCTATCCAAACGTACCGGCGCAAACACGGCAGGAATCGCCATACTGGCACGCATTGCCAACGGAAGACTTCCATGATGGAAAACATATTCTTGGCCGTCCACCACATTCAACGCCACACAAGCGAAAGGTATATTCAATTGATTGAAGTCCACGGAATCATGATAACCGATCGTTAAATCAGAGAAAAGGTTCTGGAGATTTTGACCTTTTATCATCCCTTGGATCGTTATCTCTTTTTTACTCCGGCCAAAAGGAAGGGAAAAGACATATCGCTCGGAATTCTCTTTCTCCGGAAAAGTAAGGTTACTACGTTTCACACGGTCACTTAGCAACATGCTCCAATCCTGCCAACGTACCATGCTATCGATCTCAGCGGCAGTATAGCCAACGGAATACAAGCCACCAACGATAGCTCCCATACTGGTTCCGGCAATATAATCAATCGGGATACCGGCCTCCTCCAATACCTTCAACACCCCGATATGAGCGACACCTTTCGCCCCACCGCCTCCCAGCACCAAGCCAACCTTTTTCCGCTCAGCCATCACAGAAGGCACCAACATCAACCCAACCAACCACAATAAAAGGAACTTCCTCATCTAGATATTCTTTCCGGCAAATGTAGCTGGTTTACTCGAAAACGCAAACGGATTCATCTAGAATAAAACGTATGTTTACCTATATATAAAGTTTATCGCTATCTCATCTATTCTATAAACCATGCCGTGAACTGTATAAACCAAGGCGTGGTCTGCACATTCCACGGCGTGGTTTATACAGTTCACGGCGCTGATTTAAGAATAAATACTTATTCGCTATGGAATGTATAGGTTATCGGAGAACTATTCCTCTTTTTCAACTGGTGAAGCGGTATAATGGGAATAACACAAAACAACACAACATCTAGACATCAACCACTTACACCATTATTTGAGATTCATTAGTTTTTTTAGTGGAAAAAATTTTGTTTGTTGCTCTGTTTACCTCATCTTTGTACCAATAATACAATAGATGTGTTGTAATAAACTGAAAACTATTCAAATAGCAATTGTAAACATTTAGGTATGGGAACAAAAAGTACATTTAAAAAAGACGTTGCCATACAAGCTATATTGTATGCCGCACAAAATGTAGATCGTAAAGACATCCACAAAATCTGTAAGATATTATATTTCGCAGACCAAGAACATCTGTCCAAATATGGAAGAAGTATTACGGGAGATACCTATATAGCCATGCAATATGGACCAGTCCCATCGAATGTAGAGGATATTTTCAAGGCGCTTAGGGGCGATAGCTTTTTCTCCGATTGCGTAGATGATCTGAAATCATATTTTGATTTTACTAATAAATATATTCTTGTAGCCAAAAAGGAAGCAGACCTTGACTACTTATCGGAGAGCGACCTTGAATGCTTAAATAATGCCATAGAGAAGTGTAAAAATAAGACTTTCTCTCAATTAACGGATATGTCACATGATTTGGCATGGAACAGCGCTAAAAGAGATAGGGCTATACCCATTAAAGATATATTAAGAGAGGCTGGGGATGATGAGGAATATGTCTCTTATATAGATCATAAATTAGAAATAGAGGAAATGTTTATGTAATGGAATTACCTATATCTTGCATTGAAAGATCTATTGATAGAGGGACCATTTTACTTTCCTCTATTTTCGAGGAAATAGATCATTGCAAATATTTCGTGGTGATGGGAATATCAGAAACCCATGTGGCGGGTTTCTTCTTTATAAACTCCAATATTCATCCTAGCTTGTTCAAAAAAAACGATCAGCTCGCTATGCAATATCCTCTAAAGCGTACCGATTATGATTTTCTCAAATACGACTCGTTCCTTTGCGCCACAGACATACTAACGAAAAGCCGGGAAGAATTGGTATTAAGCATAAGTAAACAAGAAACGAAAATAATAGGGGAATTACAGGAACAACACTTAAACGAGGTTCTTGATATGGTAAGATCCTCTAAGTTATTCAGTAAAATAGTAAAGAAGACATATTTTTATCCGTGAAAACCGGATTATCATCTTCTTGAATATCTATCAACTTACTTTTTTAATATTACTTTTTCTTTTTCAGCAGCATGACCACAGGATTCGACTCTTCATCCAAGTTTGCGGCGATCTCTTTTAATCGGTCTTTCAATTCGCCTTTGTTATACGACTCAACTAATTGATCTGCATAGAGCCGTTGCCAAGTCATGATTTCTTGATTGATAGGTCTTGTACTCATATACATCTCCTTTTTAATAGAATAATCGTCATTGTATACGGTATATTTGAATATGGAATTTTCCTGTTTATCATATAGTAGATTTGTACTTGGAATATCGTCTGCCGCAAAATCATAATTCTTTTCCACCGTTTCCATAAAATAATAACGATCGGTTAGGATACTCATAAAAAGAAATATTTCCGGATTCAAGGATTGCACAGATGGAATCCTAGCGACAAAAGGCTTCAAATCTAAATCTGGGGAAAGCGTAAATACAGTATCAGCCGAAGGTTCTACAAGCTCCCAATTACCTGAATAAGGGATCAAAGGGTAGTAACTGGATGGACTTACAACATACGTATTGCTGTCACCCTCCCCCTTTTTTATCATCTGGATTAATTTTTTCTCTTTAAAAGATATGGGAATTTCCTTGACAACACTACCATCCCGCTTAGAGACAAGTAAATAGGATAACCGATTTGCCTTCCCATCATCCGTAAAAGAGCCATCATGACAAATTAGATTCTCTTCATCAAAATTATAGACCGCATCATACATAGTACCTTTCTTATGCTTAAAAGTCCGTTTATAATTCCCGTCTAAATCATACACTAACATTCTTTCCGTATAATGATCATTAACAAATAACTCATTGTTATTCTCATCAAGGGTAATACCTAAAACACCTACATATTCCTCAGCCCCTTGCCCCAAGTGGTTTATCTTCTTCAAGGCTTTCCCTTTCCTATCAAATAAGAAAATATCCCCATCGCTAGGAAGATTTGTTACAACCAAAAGCTCCCGGCCAACATCCCGTAAAGTCCCCCGGGTAATGAACTCATCATTCGTCTCTAAGGGGATGTATTCCACATCCACTATATCTTGAAGGATTAATTCCTTTTTCGGATAACTTGCCGTGACATCCACCGTAATTACTTCCTCAGCTTGGGAAGCGGAGTGCCTACATCCTAGGCATCCAACCATAGTTAGCAAGAGAAATCCTATATTTATAATTGCTCTTCTCATCTACAATTCGTTTTAAGGTTATTTGCAAAGATAACATAATTCCCTTAATGTCATTTATTTCTTCTTTTTCAGCAGCATGACCACAGGATTCGACTCTTCATCCAAGTTTGCGGCGATCTCCTTCAACTTTCCTTTTAGCTGGCCTTTCTCGTAAGCCTCAACTAAGTCCGGGGCATCTAGAGTTTGGCAGATAGCTATTTCGGGGTTTCTTGGCTCTGATGTTAGAGAGACTTCTTCCTTATTGATGAAATCATCATTGTATAGAATATAGCTGAATAAGGCATTTTCTTGTTTATCATACACCAGATCTTCACCAAGGAAACCTTTAAACGTCGTAAAGTCAACCTCTTTTCTCATGGTTCTCATGAAACAGTAGCGATCGGTGATGACGGTTGGAAAAAGAAATACTTTAGTATCCATGGAGGATATGGAAGGGCTTCTTACGATAAAAGGACTCAGATTACCATCCGGCAAGTAATGGAATATGGTATCAGACGATGTATTGACAAGTATCCATTTATCCCGATCCGGAAACGTAAGATAAAATTCCGGCGTAATGATAAACTCCCCTTCTGTTACAACCGGAGTCTCAGTCCCCTTAGAGGGAATCTGGATCTCATGAATGATACGGCCATCTTGCTTGGAAATAATCAAATGACACTCCCGCTTGCCTTTTTCCGATGGATAACTCTTATAGCAAATCAAATGATCACGATCATAATTAAATATATAATTATAATAACTGGTATCCGTGAACTTAAAACTCCTTTTATAGTTTCCTAATAAGTCATAGACACCTATTTTTCTCGCTGGATTATCCTTGACGAATATCTCATCGTTATCCTCATCCAAGACAAGCCCTGTAAGCTGCGTGTATTCCTCACCGCTTTGCCCTAAACGGTTTATCTTCCTTAGTCCCTTTCCGTTTCTATCGAAAACAAGAATATCCCCATCACTGCCCCGATTCGTCACCAGCATGATATCCTTTCCGATCGCTTTCACGGCACCTTTAGTTATAAAATCATCCGTGGTTTCCAACGCGATGTATTCCACGTCCATAAGGTCTTGAAGTATCAGTTCCTTTTCCGGATAATCGGCCATGACATCAACCCTAATAAGGTTATCGACAGAGGAAGCGGACCGATTGCCACATCCCATACATCCGACTAAAGCGAGCAGCATAGCCACTGCGTTCGTAGTTAATTTTCTCATTTTCATGATGTTTAAAGTCTTTCGTTCGATGTCATTTCTTGCTCTTTAGCATTTTCTCCCGATCCATCATTCGTATCATCTCTTTTACCTCATCGGATGTCTCCGGCAGTTGATTGATCAGGTTACGCAAATCCACGATAGAGATCTTGCTCTTTTTCCCATCCGGGTCTATCATAGTCTCCTCCGCCACATTACGGAAAAACATATCCTCATAGAAGGATTGCAGAAGCGCCCGGCTAAACACCATCGTCCTCTCGTCCGCTTTTTTCTTTAAGCTCTCATTCATATAAAGTACCAAGATAAAAAGCCCTCGCTGGCGATCCTCCTCACTCTGGAATTTAGACACGTCAATCTCACTATACATATGCGAGATCGCCGCCAGGAAATCCAGTCGTTCCGGATTCTTTTTCCATGCCTCATAGTAGAGACAGGACGCTTCCTTGTATCTCCCGTCCTTTTGGTAAGTCTCCGCACGGAAGGCCAATAACTGATTTACCAAGAAACGATTGGGTTCCAATCCCTTTTCCGCCCGGTCAAATAAGTCGTAAGCCCGCTTCCGGTCATACGTCTTACCCAAGGCGGAACCCAATAAGAGGCATACCTCGACCGAGGTCGTATCCTGCTCATATGCCATATCCAAGATATCTACCGAGGGCATATACAGACCGGCATAATACTTCGAGGCTCCCCCATATTTCAAGGTAAGGTAGGTGGAATCACCATCAGCCAACAAACTGGAATAGACAGAATCCGCCTGAACAAATTGTTTCACGATATATAGCCCCAATCCTTTACTACGCAATAATTGACGATTCCCGGGATTATAAAACAAGGCGGTATCGCAAATCGCTATTCCTTCCGATATATAATCCGGGCTACTAGCCCCCATCCGATACAATGAATTCACTAACGCAACCGCCAACCCCGCATTCTCACGATTCAAGTTATACGCCTGAAAATAAGCGGTCGTAGCGGAAGGATATTGTTCCATTCGAGTATAGCAATCGCCAATCGCACGGTATAAGACAGTATTATCCTCATTCTGAGCTTGCAATTTCTCATAGGCATCAACTGCTTTCTCATACTCCCCCAATTGGAAATACAGACGTGCCAACTGATAATTAGCGTAGAAGTTCGAGCTATCGGCGGATAAGACCTGATGAAAATATCGCTCGGCATCCTCCGCACGGCCTAAGTTCGTCGCCGTCCGAGCCAAGATGTTTAAGATATCCAAGTTCGTCGTATCCATAGAAAAGCAAAGACGGTAATAGTCATAAGCCTTCTGATACCGAAGCATACCCTCATAAGCCTGCCCGATAGCGTTCATAATCTCATAATTCGAAGAATCGGCTAATGTAAGGCTATCAGCATGAGCGATCACAGCCGCATATTGCTTACGGTTCACCAAGTCTTGCCAATTAAACTCTTGAGCATTCCCGGGAAAAATAAGGCAACAAAGTAACAGAACTGTAACTAAATTACATTTCGCATTCATATCTGTATATTTTTAAGATTACTGATTAAGCGACTAACATAGCCTCTATTCTTATTTCACTGTAACCGGAAAGTAATAGGCACCGTATATAAGACACGGACCGCCTTTCCGTCCTGACGACCGGGAGTCCACCGGGGCATCATTCCGATGACTCTCAAAGCTTCCGCATCCAAGGAGGGATCTATCCCCCGTATGATTTTAGGTTCCACGATATTTCCTTTCTTATCTACCACAAACGAACAGATCACACGACCTTGCACTCCCGCTTCCTGCGCATCCGTCGGATACTTTATGCTTTGAGCGATAAACTTTAATAATTCATGATCCCCTCCGGGATATTGCGGCATCACGTCCACTACCGTCAAAGTCTCTTCCTTCGTTTCTACTACCGGACTTTTCAAACGGAACGTAATCGGGACCGTATATTTCACGGCGACCGCCTTTCCACGTTGCATTCCCGGATTCCAGCGAGGCATAGTGTTTATTACCCTTACGGCCTCCTCATTCAATAAAGGAGTCACTCCCCGAAGCACCTCCGGATTATTGACGGAACCATCACGCCCGACGATAAACGAGCAGATTACACGCCCTTGCTCCCCGTTATCCTGACTCTCTTTCGGATACTTTATATTCGTGGCTATGTATTTCAACAACTCCGCATCCCCACCCGGAAAACTAGGCATCTTCTCTACCACGGTAAATACTTGCTCGTTCATCTCACGGGATTTGGAAGATAAGGACAAATGGGTATTATTTGTCATATCAGCAGCCAAGACCTCTTGGGACTCCCTTCCTTGATAGCTGCATCGCAAAATCGCATTCGCAGGAACCTCCAAAGAGAAAGCCCCTTTCCTATCCGTGATAGTCCCCTCTTTACCGCCCTTCACCACAACTGATGCCCCGATCAAAGGCTGCCCGGTCTCATCAACCAGAATGCCCGTAGCCGTCACCATAGCGTTCGAGACCGTAGCCTCATTCGCCAGACGGACAGTCAAACGCGCTACCGCCTCGATATTACTTAACAGCATCAAGATCCCTACCAATGGAATAAATATCAGATATTTCGTACGTACGATACCCGGGCTCCGCTTCTTGTTCATCATCATAATCCGGTTCTTCAGATGCAGCACATTGAAACTATTATACAAAGTAGTAACGGACTGATGATGAGCCAATCCCAATAAATGGTATTGATAGCTCTTACTATCGTAACCGGACTGGATCACCGTGTTATCCGCCAGATACTCCAGATTATGCCTAACCTCACGCTTCAATAACCATACAAAAGGATTGAACCAGCAAGCCATACACATCATCTCGCTCAAGATCACGTCAATCGAGTGCCATTGGGATACGTGCGTACATTCATGTGTCAATATCTCATCCGTTTCCTTATCCGAATGACTCTCCGGATGCAAGAAGACCATACGGAAAAAGGAGAATGGCCCGGCGGCCTTCCGCAACGCATAAACCGGAGTTTCATGAATAACAACACGCTCACTGGTATGAGCCAACCATAAGATACTGCTTAATTGCACGAGAAAACGTCCGCATAAGAACGCTACGATCCCCCAATAAATAAACCCCAAAGATCCCAGCAACCATCCATACCAATCCACGGACGCCGCGGCATCCGCTTTCGCCGTCGCCTCAGGCAACATAGCGGAATACATATAAATCACGTCCGCTATAGGCTCTTGTTGCCTTACCCAATCTTGGATGTTCAGCAAAGGATAAAACAGAGCCAAGCCAAAGAACGCCAGCAAGATCGCACGACGTAGCTTGAAGAACGTGTCCTTATAGAAGAACAACCGGTAGAAGGCGTAAAAGAGTACAAAGGCTACATTTACCTTCAATAAGTAGGCAAATTCCGGTGTCATGGTATGTGGGATTTAGGTTATTCTTTTCCTTTCTCAATCAAATCGATGATATCCTTTAAATCATCCGTAGAGATTTTCTGATCTTTCGCAAAGAAAGAAACCATTTCTTTATACGAGTTAGCGAAATAATTCGTTACCACGCCGCCAAGGAACGTACGTTTATATTCCGTTTCCTCTATCAAAGGACGGTATTCATACGTATTTCCATAACGTTTCGCCTTCACGTACTTCTTTCGCTCCAGATTCTTGATCACGGAAGCGAGCGTCGTATAAGGAGGTTTCGGGTCCTCGTATTTGGCCAGCACATCTTTCACAAAACAAGGACCGATCCGCCAAATCCAGCGCATCGCCTCTTCTTCCTGCATCGTTAGCTTCTCCATAAATCTTATCCTTTTGTATAATGTATATCCACAAAGCTACGAAATAGTCGTAAACGGCATGCGGAAGGCACGTTAATTAACATTAAATAAGAATCACAAGACCTGCAATCGTGAATTATTGCAACTTAAACGTGATCGGCACCGTATATTTCACGGCTACCGGCTCGCCTCTTTGCGTGCCCGGTGTCCAACGAGGCATCATTTGCAAAACTCGAACCGCCTCTTGGTCTAATGCCGGGGAGATTCCTCTAAGGACCTTGTAATTCGTAAGCGTTCCATCTTTCGTTACCACAAACGAACAAATCACACGCCCTTGCTCTCCTTTGTCTTGGCTCTCTTGTGGATACTTTACATTCTTGGCTATAAATTTCAAAAGCTCCGCATCACCGCCGGGAAACTTCGGCATCACCTCTACTACCCTAAATACCTGCTCTCCATTTTCCAGCGTATCTTCGTCCTCCGCTTCCACCTGTACTTGCTCTTGTTTTTCTGCCTTTGTTACATCTGTCGGAACACTTTCTTCTTTTTGTTCCGAAGACTGTCCGCATCCTACGCACATCGCCAAAGCGAACAGGATGATCATTATGTTCATAATCGCCTTTTTCATTTTCAATCCGTTTTAATGTTATTTATACCGTTATTACACATACTTACCAACCTCTAAGCATATCCGGATATTACGTTGGTTTCGCAAATATACGAAATACTCGTAATATAAATATAAACAATACGTTAATTAACACTAATAGCCATCAAAGGCATAGAAAAGATAAAAGAACACGATTATTTACCGAACAGTTAAAATACACAATATGCCCACTTTGCACGTAAATATTAGTATATGGCTGATATCTACGCAGTTATACATACACGCCTATTACCGATCCAATTACTATCTATAATAAATCAGATTACTATCAATAGTAAATCAGATTTTCTATAGATAGTAACCATGAATACTATAGCTTCTATCGCTAGATTATTACAAGAAGTACAACCGAGCGATACATATCGAAGTCAGATAAGCGAATAAAACACAAAAACCGGATTGCCCTCCTCTCCTTTTAAGTTCAACTCCTGCGGAATCGTGATCGAGCGAAGCGATTTATATAAGTTTAGCTCATACGGGGTCACTACTTGTACCAGCTCATCTTTTATGACCCTCCCCCAGACCGGGAAATTCCGATAACTTCTCGTACCCTGCATGCCATGTTGAAGGTTCGCATCCGCCAGTTCATAGATAGAACCCGGCATCTCACATTTTTCCACAAGTGTCTTTCCCGTCTTTTTATCTACAGAGGCTATATAATAGCCTTGGTTATACAATAAGCGGAAATAATAATGTTCCGGAAACTCAATCATATCTTGCACAAAGATATCCTTGGGGTCCTTTTTTTCAATTCGCAAATTACTCATGTCCGTAACATCCAACGAACGAATCACTTCCGCATCCGAGTTTTTCAGATCAAGGACACAAGCCGCACTTATTCGATCCGCCGAGATACAGAAGACCGTATCATTACTACCGGTCTTAAACAACACGGAGTTTTGCGCATCAGAATAAGCGGGGGCGATACTTGTCGTGAACCCGCTCTTCTCATGAGGTAATAAAAAGGAATAAAAATCATTCTTGATCGCTATCGTATCCCCTTTCCTCGAAAATAGGCCTAATCCGAATCCTCCTCCGTTGAAAGGCTGAAAAGGGAATGATATGGCGGCGAAACGATCCTTTCCGATATGACGCATATAGATTACAGAATACTCATGGGTGGATTGTCCGATAAATTCACCTTCCAACGTATATTCCCAAACTCGATTATTACTAAATAAAAAAAAGCGGTCATTACGTTCGTCCACTTGGATACATGGCAGAATACCGCTAAATTCACCCGGCCCCTGCCCTTCTTTTACCAACGTCCGGATAAAACGCCCTTGCCGATCGAACAGGACGATACGGGGCTCTTTTACGGGAAGCACATAGATATATCGATCTGTCACGGCATAATCATAAACTCCGTCTATCAACGAGGCATCATCCGTGGTCACCTCTAAAGGGACAAAAGTAACCCCCTTGATCTCATCGCCTAATCCCAATAGCCCCGGTTTATCCATCCCCCCTCTTATATCCGCAGTTAAAAGAGAGGACGCTTCCGTTGGCGAAGAACCGCATGACACGAAACAAGAAACGACAAAAACACTATTTAAATAAAACAAGATAGAGGCTAACTTTACACTTTTCATAACCATGCTTTTTTGCCTCCAAAAATATCCCGCATATCTCACAAATCACATGATAAATGAGAACAAAAATGAGAACAAACCTGCCAAGACCGCTATAAATACATAATAATCAAAAACTTGAGATAAACTCCACAAATGCCTCCGTAGAACCTTCTTTCTTAAAAATCTTCCGGAACAGACGAGGACGAAGTACCGAACTATTATATTTCAATACCCGTGTGATCTGGTTGGCGGGAACGCCGATCTTCGTAAGCATACAGACCTTCAACTCCGTATCGGAAATAGCAGGATATAGTTTTTTCAGCCGTAAGGTAAAGTCATCATAAGCCTTATTCAACAGCACCTCCAAAAGCTCCCAATCCTCAGAGACAATCTTGCCGGCATCCCGATCGTGGAACTTCTCATAGACCTCCGATTTCCGCAAGATCGCGACAGATAATAAATGCTTACTCTCCTTATTATGAATCGACTCGTTACAAATCTCCAGCCGTTGTTTTTCCAATTGTAAGGAAACCAACATCAACTCTTGATCCTTTTCTTCCTTTATTTTCGTAATTCTTTTTTCCAAAAGGGTGATTTGCCGTTCATTCTCTTCTTTTTCTTCTCGCATACGTTGTTGCTGGCTAGCAATCGAACGTCGCAAGGCTTCTTCCCTTCGAAGAGCGTTTTCCTGCGTATTTCTCCATCGCCGATAAAGGAGGAAGCAAATAAATAGGATTATGCCGATAATAAACGCGTACAGATAACGCTCCTGTCCCCTTTGCGATAACATCAATTCTTTCCTATATAAGTCCTCACGAACCGGCCTTACATCATACCGGGAAGTGATCTGATAAATCGATTCTCTCGCTGACAGCGATCCGATAGAATCCCGTAACGCCTCGTATTTCTTGACTTCCTCCAGTATCCGGCCTTGTCCGGCCGTATCATTCAAGAGCTGATATTGGGCACTCGCTTTTCTCAAAAAAGACATGGCCTTGCCATATAATTCCTGCTCGGCGTACAGCCTTCCTATCTGGTTATATAACCGTCCCCAAAATTCGTAATCCCAATTCCCTCCCTCATATTCCAACGCACGTAAATAGCATTCCAAAGCTAGGGACGGTTGATCCATATCCTCATAGACTTTCCCCCGGTAAAACCACGCTTTGGGAGGCCAGTAACAGCCTCGTGTCGTCCTATAATAATCCGTAGCGATAGAGATTATGGAATCCGATGTATGCCTCAATCCCGCCTCATCCCGTGATTCGGTCCATAACAGACAATAACGGGCTTTCTCTCGAAGCGATAATCCATTGATATCCGTCACTTTCTCTAATAACACCAAAGCGCTGTCCGGATGATGCGGAATCAATTTCTCTACCTGCCAGAACAGGTTGCCATGCTTGTCGCTCCTATACGAAAAAAGCACAAGAACCAAGATCGCGATCGTAAACAATAAGATCGTAAACTTGATCCCTATAGAAAAATGCCGTGCCCCATTCAAATCCTTACGCATATAGGCAAATGTATATAAATTATTCATAAGGAAAGCCTTTTCCTTCCGCATTATTTCATGTGTCGGGGCACATGCCCTGACCTCTCCCATTAATGCAGAAATATTTCTTTAATCGTTTGCGCGATATATGGATTTAGCATACCTTTGCGTGATAATTACATAGTTTAAGTAGAAATTTCTAAATACAATTAAATAACTTAAATTATTATCTTATGTGGTTACTTAATTCTTCTATCGGGAAGAAGCTGATAATGAGTATATCAGGCCTCTTTCTTGTTCTGTTCTTATTGTTCCACCTGTCGATGAACGTGGCGGCCGTTTTCTCCGGAGAGGCTTATAACATGGTTTGTTCGCTGTTGGGCTCTAATTGGTACGCTGTGGCAGCTACTCTCGTATTGGCCGCAGGCGTTGTGATCCACTTCGTGTACGCTATCATTCTTACCTTGCAAAACCGTAAGGCACGTGGTAACGACCGTTACGCTATCAACGCTCGTCCGAAAGGCGTGGAATGGGCATCTCAGAACATGTTCGTTTTGGGTTTGATCGTTATCCTGTTCATGCTGTTGCACTTCAGCCAGTTCTGGTATAAGATGATGTTCGCCGAATTGATCGGTCATCACGAAGTTGCATTGGGGTCAGCTATGGTATCTCCACAAGACGGAGCCGCTTTTATCAACTATTACTTCCAAGGTAATGCCGTGATCACCGTTCTTTATTTGATCTGGTACGTGGCTTTGTGGTTCCACTTGACTCACGGTTTCTGGAGCGCTATCCAAACAATCGGTTGGAATAACACGATCTGGATGAACCGTTGGGAATGTATCTCTAAGATCGTAGCTACGGTTATTTGCGGACTTTTCGCAATCATTACTATCATCTTCTTCCTAAACGGAGTAGGTGCTTAATTGCAAGCTACAGGTTTTATAATTAAGAACTTTTGAAATTAAATCATTATGTCTGAAATAAATTCTAAAATACCTCAAGGCCCGTTGGCTGAGAAGTGGACTAATTATAAAAATCACCAGAAATTGGTGAACCCCGCTAACAAGCGTCGTTTGGATGTTATCGTAGTCGGTACAGGTTTGGCTGGAGCTTCCGCTGCCGCATCTTTGGCAGAGATGGGATTCAACGTATTGAACTTCTGTATCCAAGATTCTCCCCGCCGTGCGCACTCTATCGCCGCTCAAGGTGGTATCAACGCCGCTAAGAACTACCAGAATGATGGTGACTCTGTTTACCGTTTGTTCTACGATACGATCAAAGGTGGTGACTACCGTGCTCGTGAGGCTAACGTTTATCGTTTGGCTGAGGTTTCTAACTCAATCATCGACCAGTGCGTGGCTCAAGGCGTTCCTTTCGCTCGCGAATATGGTGGTTTGTTGGATAACCGTTCATTCGGTGGCGCTCAGGTATCGCGTACGTTCTACGCCCGTGGCCAGACGGGTCAGCAGCTTTTGTTAGGCGCTTATTCAGCGTTGAGCCGTCAGATCGGTTTGGGTAAGGTTAAGATGTACACTCGTCATGAGATGTTGGATGTAGTTAAGGTAGACGGTCGTGCTCGTGGTATCATCGCCCGCAACTTGATTACAGGTAAGATCGAGCGTTACGCCGCTCACGCTGTAGTTGTAGCTACGGGTGGTTACGTTAATACGTTCTTCTTGTCAACCAACGCTATGGCATCTAACGGTTCCGCCGCATGGCAATGCTACAAGAAAGGCGCTTACTTCGCTAATCCTTGTATGGTTCAGATCCACCCGACTTGCGTACCGGTGAAAGGTGACTTCCAATCTAAATTGACTTTGATGTCCGAATCCTTGCGTAACGACGGCCGTATCTGGGTTCCGAAGAAACTGGAAGACGCTAAAGCTCTACAGGCCGGAACGAAGAAAGGTAAAGATATTCCCGAGGCAGACCGTGATTATTATTTGGAGCGTCGTTATCCGGCATTCGGAAACTTGGTTCCTCGCGACGTGGCTTCTCGTGCCGCTAAAGAGCGTTGCGACGCAGGTTTCGGCGTGAACAGCACGGGCTTGGCCGTATTCTTGGATTTCTCCGACGCGATCAATCGCTTGGGTAAAGAGGTCGTTAAGCAGAAATACGGTAACTTGTTCGATATGTACGAAGAGATCACGAACGATAATCCATACGAGACTCCGATGATGATCTACCCGGCATTGCACTACTCAATGGGTGGATTGTGGGTTGACTATGAGTTGATGACCTCCATTCCGGGTCTGTTCGCTATCGGTGAGGCAAACTTCTCCGATCACGGAGCGAACCGTTTAGGTGCTTCCGCTTTGATGCAGGGATTGGCCGATGGTTATTTCGTATTACCATACACGATCCAGAACTATTTGTCCGACCAAATCCAAGTTCCTCGCTTCAGCACGGATCTGCCGGAGTTCGTCGAGGCAGAAAAGGCCATCAAGGATCGTATCCAAAAATTGATGAACGTCAAGGGTAAAGAAACCGTAGACACTATCCACCGCAAACTAGGTCATATCATGTGGGAACATATCGGTATGGCACGCGACGCAAAAGGTTTGCAAGAAGCTATCCAGATGCTGAAAGACTTGAAGAAAGAGTTCTGGAGCAACGTATTCATCCCAGGCAACGCAGACAACTTGAATACCGAGTTAGAGAAAGCATTACGTGTAGCCGACTTTATCGAGATCGGTACATTGATGGCACACGATGCTTTGGACCGCGCTGAGTCTTGTGGTGGTCACTTCCGTACGGAGCACCAGACAGAAGAAGGTGAGGCCTTGCGTCATGACGATAAGTTCATGTACGTATCTTGCTGGGAGTACCAAGGCGAGGACAAAGATCCTGTCATGTTGAAAGAGGATTTGAACTATGAGTTCGTTGTTCCTCAAACACGTAACTACAAGAAGTAATAATCATCAATCTCAGAAAAAATTAGAATCATGGATAAAGATATAAGTGTAACACTTAAGGTTTGGCGTCAGAGAGGTCCGAAGGAGAAAGGACAGTTCGAGACATACAAAATTGAGAAGATCAATCAGAGTGTCTCTTTCTTGGAAATGTTGGATATCTTGAACGAGCAGTTGGTCAACGAGGGTAAGGAACCGATCGTATTCGATCACGACTGCCGCGAGGGTATCTGTGGCATGTGTTCATTGTATGTAAACGGACACCCGCACGGACCGGCAACTGGAGCTACGACTTGCCAGTTATATATGCGTCGTTTCCACGATGGAGAGACGATCACGATCGAACCGTGGCGTTCCGCAGGTTTCCCTGTTATCCGCGACTTGATGGTAGACCGCTACGCTTACGACAAAATCATCCAAGCGGGTGGTTTCACATCTGTCAACACAGGTGGTGTACCCGACGCTAATGCGATACCTATCCCAAAGAAGGACGCAGACTTAGCCATGGACGCTGCCGCTTGTATCGGTTGTGGCGCTTGTGCCGCCGCTTGTAAGAACGGTTCAGCTATGTTGTTCGTATCCGCTAAGGTTAGCCAGTTGGCTTTGTTACCTCAAGGTAAAGTCGAGGCTGCTCGTCGTGCGAAAGCAATGGTCGCTAAAATGGATGAACTTGGCTTCGGTAACTGTACGAACACACGTGCTTGCGAGATGGAATGTCCGAAGAATATCTCCGTTAGCAACATCGCTCGTTTGAACCGTGAGTTCATTTGCGCTAAATTACAAGACTAATATTTGATTAGTATATCATGGAAAAGGCGTCTTTCTCTAAAAGAAAGGCGCCTTTTTATTTTTGTTATATGTTGAAAAACATAATTTAGCACTACAGATCTTGACAGGAATTGAAAAGTCCGTATATTTGTATCGTGGTTTTTTCATAATAGTATTAGATTTAAGGTTAACAAAGTTTGGTTAGGGCTTGTCGTGAGACAGGCTTTAATTGTTTATAGACCTACCTTTTAAACATGGACCACAAAATACTGCAAATAGAGATTGTTTAGCGTCATTTTATCGTCGATCTTTGCCTTTAAAGATCATATCGTATATGCTAATAAGTATTTTATTTGGCTTCTTATGTTATTTTCTCCGGGTGTTGATCAAACACAAGGAAAAAATCATGCGCCAGATAAGACAAATGGTAAAACAAAAATAAAATGGACAAAAAACGAACCACCAGTTCTTTCAGGGCAATGAGCACGGAAAGAAAACTCGAGTCGATCTTCCTTTTCGTAACAGGCCGATGCAACGCCAAATGCGCGATGTGTTTCTATGCCCAAGAAATGGATAAGAAGCAACCCGACCTCACTTTCGATGAAATCAAGAAGATATCAGAAACCGCCGGGCAATTCAACCGATTATGGATATCCGGAGGTGAGCCTACCCTGCGTGAGGATCTACCGGAAATATTGGAGTTATTCTACAAAAACAACCATATCAAAGATGTGAACATCCCTACGAACGGCTTAAAACCAGACCGGATCGTCGAATGGGTAAAACGGTTCCGCCAGAACTGCCCGGATTGTAATATTAACGTAAGCCTTTCCTTGGATGGTTTCGGTACGACCCACGATACACAGAGAGGCGTACAGGGAAACTTCTATAAGGCACTGGAAACCCTGCGTAAGATACAGGAGAATTTCGGAGACGACGGCAAGGTCCTGAAAAATATAGCAACCGTTATCACGAAATACAATATAGACCAGGTAGAAGACTTCATGACTTGGGTATACGGACGTTTCCGTACCTCCACACATACGATTGAGGCCGCCAGAGGCATGACCCGTGACGATGGCGTGAAAATCCTAACCGAGTCAACGCTACGCAAAATACAAGATGACATATCCCCTATCTATTCAGCTTATGCGGATCGGATGGTAGCGGATACCACCGGCTTAAGGAGACCGATCACACGCTTCTTCTATCTCGGCCTTATACGTACCTTATATAATGTGCGTGCCAGCAACATAGATCACCCGACCCCTTGGGGGATGGATTGTACGGCCGGAGAGACTACCTTGGTAATCGACTACGACGGACGTTTTCGTGCCTGCGAGTTACGGGAACCGCTCGGAAATATAAAAGAGTATGGTTGCGATATAAGTAAAGTGATGAATAGCGAAGCGATGAAACTGGAAATAGCCGCTATCGGACATGGGTATAAAGCCAACTGTTGGTGTACGCACGGCTGCTGGATCACCTCATCCGTCATTTTCAATCCACGTAAGATGATTCGCTCCGTATATAAAGGATACCGGGAAACGAAACGATTGAATCATCCCTTAGCCATCAATGAGCAGAAACTACAAACGATGGAAGCCAAATACCATCTGGACATCGAGCGTTTGCGTCAACTGAATATCCGGTAAACAAGACCCTCATAGCCCATAAATAAACGTAGCATGAAAATACTATTAGTAACCAGAGGCTCACAAGGCGACGTCCTTCCTTATTTGGCCATAGCGGCCGAATTGGAAAGACGCGGTCATGAGGTGACCATCAATCTCCCTCAAATATTCGAGGAGACCGTTAAACCCTACGGATTTAAATACGTATTGCAACAGTTTGACGATATCGGCGGCATGATCGATAGCGCAGCGCAAAACTCACATAAATTCCGGCCATTCCTTAAATGGATGCGGAACGTGATCGATAAACAGTTCGATCAATTGATTCCCCTACTAAAAGAGCATGATATTTTAGTATCGACCAACTCGGAATTTGCTGTCGCAAGTATCGCCGAGTATTGCAAGAAACCCTTGATACGTACCGCCTACGCCCCGTTCTTGCCGGGTAAGAAGATTCCCCCGGCCGTATTGCCATTTCCCAAACCCAACCCGATCATCACTCCCGCTATCCTATGGAAGTTGATGAACCGGATGACCAATTTCATGGTCAAAGACACGATCAATAAGAACCGGGCTAAATACGGACTCGCTCCGATCCGCAATTTTGGCTATCACGCGGGAGAGCGTTCATATAATTACTTGCTTTTCAGCCAGCACCTAGGAAACGTAGATCCGGACTGGACGTTCGAATGGTCGATCGGAGGCTATTGCTTCAATGACACTTTTCAATATGATGAGAAGGCTTACGAGGAAATGATATCATTCGTCGACAGCGCTCAAAGCCCTATTATCTTTTTTACCCTCGGGAGTTGTAGTTCCAAGGATGGTAACCGTTTCAGCAAAGCCTTGGTCGATATTTGCAAGAAACATGATTATCGGCTCATCATCGGTTCCGGTTGGGCAAAGACAGGAATCACCTTACAAGCGGATAAACATTTATTCTTAATGAAGCAGCCGGTTCCGCATAATTTGATATTCCCGCACTGCGACGGCGTTATCCATCATGGAGGTTGCGGCACGACCCATAGCGTAGGAAGGGCGGGAAAGCCCCAATTAATCACTCCGTTGATTATCGATCAACCCTATTGGTCCTATCGAATCCACCAATTAGGGTTAGGGCCGGAAGGGGTTAAGATAGCGAAAGCGAGCGAGCAGGAGATCGAACGCAAGGTTTGTGATCTGGTCACCAATCCGCTTTATAAGAAAAATGCCGCTCATATAGGCGAGATGATCCAAAAAGAGGGAGGTATAAAGAATATATGCGACTCTATCGAAAGATTTCAATGAGGCATAAGTTCCTATTAGATTTTATTACATGTTACAAAACACAATTTAGCACTTAATCTATTGACAAATAGCGGTAACTCCGTATATTTGCATCGTGGTTTTTTCATAATAGTATTAGATTTAAGGTTAACAAAGTTTGGTTAGGGCTTGTCGTGAGACAGGCTTTAATTGTTTTATGAGGTCTGCTTCCCGCAAAGCCCTTCGATTACATCAGAATAATCCGATGCGTCAATAAAGTCGATATCTTGTCCTTTAAGACCTTCCCATTAATCGGTTTCGCCGTATAGGCATCAAATCCACTTTTAATAATCCGCTGCTCATCTTGGGCGAAAGCGTAAGCCGTCACCGCAATTATAGGTACGTTGGAAGAAACCTTACGAATCTCTGCGGTAGCCTCATATCCATCCATGACCGGCATCTTTATATCCATCAAGATCAATTGCGGTTTGTGCTGATGAAATAGCTCTACAGCCTCCTTTCCATTCCATGCATGAATCAATTTATATTCAGGTTTCAATATAGACTCAAACAGGCGATAATTACTGGAATTATCCTCAGCGATCAAGATCGTAACCTCACTTCGGGCGATCTTCTCCAAAGTAACAGGCTTCTGCTCTTCATTAGGCAATAATTCTTTCTTCGGCTGAAAAGGCAATGTAAACCAGAACCTAGAGCCTTTCCCTTCCACGGAATCAACCCCTATCGTTCCTTTCATCTGGGTAACAATCATCTCACAGATGCTTAAACCCAATCCTGTTCCTTGAGCGAAAGTATTCAGTTTCACAAAACGTCCGAAAATATCTTTCCGTTTATTCTCCGGGATTCCGCAGCCCGTATCCTCTACATAGAACCACAACGTATTATCATCCCGCAGTTTATAGCCAAATGAGATCAATCCTGCCTGCGTAAATTTCATGGCATTGTTCAACAGATTGATCATCAGTTGGGACAGACGATTTCGATCCGTATAAATCACGCAAGGCTCCAGATAATCCTTAAATGAGATCTGTACATCCGGATTCTTATTCTTCAAATGAGCCGATTGCTCCAAATCCCTCAATACAGCGTTAATATCCACATAGTCATAAGTAAACTCCAAGGTACCCGCCTCAATCTTTGACAAATCCAAGATATCGTTTATCAACTGCAACAATAGGGAATTATTATTCTCGATAATATCAGCGAATTCCTTCTTATCCTCAAGGTTATCGGTCGAGGCGAGGATATTAGAGAAACCTACGATCGCATTCAACGGTGTACGTATCTCATGGCTCATATTAGCTAAAAACGCTGATTTCAATTTATTCGACTCCTCCGCCTTATCCCTAGCCATTCGAAGGTCATGTTCCAATTGCTTACGCTCGGTAATAGATATCGTAGACCCGATCAACGCTTTCGGTTTACCGGAAGCATCATATTCAGCCATTACCTGTATCTCCTCCCACTCATGGCGATCTTCTCCCGGAATCAACCGCTCCAGACAATATTCTTTTCGTACTTTCTTTATTTTCCCATTACACAAATCATCGAAAGCCTTTTCCACGCAAGCCCTGAAAGACGGGTGTATCTTGCTGAAATATTCCTTCAACGAAACCTCATGGGTATGCACCTCTGCAGTCTCTATATTATCTCCCGGATGTACTTTCGACTCATAGATAATCTTCCCTTCAGCCAGATTATATCGCCACGGTAAAAGATCTGCCGCCTCTAACGCCATAGCCAGCTTATGATTCATGGCTTTCAAATGCGTCTGGAATTTATGGATATCCGTAATATCAATAAAAAACGCATCAACCACATTCTCTTCCGAGGTAGGCATGATGATAATCGTATAGTAAAGCCCTGTCGGCTCAAAATAATACTCACAAGTAAAGGATTTCCCACTCTCCAGAACTGTAGGCACAGCCGATAGAAGCAAAGGATAACTTCCCCCAATTAAATTAGCGATCTCTTTTCCATGCTTATTTACCACGAAATCTTTAGGAGCGATTTTTTCCTCGAAAGCATGGTTTACATCCAAAACCTGCACATCGATTTGCGTACCTTCCCGAATCAGCCGCTGCCGTATATAAGGCAATGGCATATTATTAAATAAATCACGGTAACGGGATAATAGCCTCAACTCCACTTCCTTCATCTTTTGCTTAGAACGATACACGTAATGCCACGCTAAAAACACGACTACCAGAAAGAAAATCAGAAAGCCTAACAGCGGCATCCAATATTTTTCTAAAAAAGAGGGAGGCGCATTCAAATAGATCGCATCATGTGGGAAATTATCTTCATTAGACATCGCGCTCATCAGCGAAACATAATTCAAGTATTTATGAGGATCATCCACCGTTGAAACCGGGATCTTGCCCATATCTTCACCGTTATAAACTTGCTGTAGCAAGGGAATTAGAGCAGTCTCAATCGTTTTAGCGCTATTATAATATCCACCAATCGTATATCCTTCTTCCACGCCCATATCATATAAAGAAAAAACAGGATGCCTAGAAATACCGTTTATACCTTGATATAAAGTACTATATAATAACGAGTGATTCAAGAAAGGCTTCTCGGTAATCCACGAATAATACATCACGGCTGTCGCTCGATGCGGATCTTTCTCCGACAGAACCGCCAATAAACTATCCATGGAGCAAGAACCCTCCGTATAAAAATCCACTTTCCCCTCAGGGAAAGAAGTTTCCATATGTTTCTCCATCTCATCCCGAAGCCATGTGGAAACATAACGTCTGTCGGATATGAAAATCAGACGTCTCAAACCCGGGATTAATTCCTTAACCAAGTCGATCGAACCTTTAACATAATAAGGGATAACCAATCCCGTAGCGTTATACCCCTTAACCGCCTCTTGTAAAGGAATCACCCTATCAGAGGAATGCCTCTGATTAAAATAGCATTCATCTTCTGCCATTTCACCCGTTTCCGAACAGACCAGAGTGGGAATATCCCCCCATTTCTCCCGGATCTTATCCCGCATAAAAGCCCATCCATTTACGCCTAAGTAGATAATTCCATCCGGCTTCTTCTTATTAACTTCAAAGAAGGCCTCTTGCTTCTCTTTTAATTTCTCTGGCGTATCAACCAACATCACGCTCATATGATCTATCCGGAGGGTGTACTCCTCCGGGGTAGCGAACTTCGAGATCATGTTTAATAAATTACCAGACCAACGTTCGCCATCCACATATGAATTTATCACCAATACATACGATTCCTCCTTGACCGGATATGAAGAACTCCCATAAGCCGGAGTCGGCATACCGGCTATCAAGCATAAAATCAATCCAAAATAAAGTATTATTGCCTTTAAATTTATAATATTTCGTATCATTCCCTACATTCCTCTATTGCAGTTGTAAAGACAAAGATATTCCTTAATTATCAACTAATCTTATCAAACTCATTTTTTTATCAAGTTTTGGTGTCAAATTCACGTTTCTTACAAACTAAAGGCTTTTTTAATCGGGTTTATTCGGTTATTTACCGATACTCGTATAGAAATCAGCGGTATTTACTTGTGTATAGAATGACGAACCCGTACATTTGATAAAAAACAAAAAAATGGAACTTATGGATATGAAAGATTATGACATCGATTTTAAAGAGAAGAGGACAAACGGGTATCTGATCGCTACCTTATTTATCATTGTCGGTATATTATTTTTACTGCGGAATCTAGGAATGATAGATCCATCCTTATTTGACTTGCTTGTATCTTGGCCGATGCTGCTTGTCGTGTCGGGCATCTTTACGATTTTCCACCGTAATCCGGTAGGAGGTATGCTCCTCGTAGGCGTGGGAGTCTATTTCCTTTTCCCGCAGTTAAATTGGATCACGAACGATTTTTTACGTGTATATTGGCCGTTAGGATTAATCCTGTTAGGATTGGTCATCATGCTGAAGCGGAAAGATTCTATCCGCACGAAAAAGCATAAACGTCCCTTTAACCATCCCCCTTTCGGGCACAGAAAGCCTAACGATGAGATCAACTACGAGACAGATAACGGTTTCGTATCGGTTGACACCACTTTCAACTCGGTAAGGCACATCGTACTGGACCCCGTATTCAAGGGGGCGGACATAGACGTATCTTTCGGCAACGTGATCCTCGATCTTAAAAAAACAACATTAGAGGCTGATGAAACCATCATAAACATAGATAGCTCCTTCAGCGGCGTAGTAATATATGTCCCTAAAGGATGGCTGGTTCGTCTAAAGGTTGATTCCTTCTTGGCTGGATGCCAAGACATGAGGGACCTGACAGAAACAACCGACATGACGCACACGTTGTATATATGTGGAGACTTGTCGTTCAGCGGCCTTGAACTAAGAGACTAAACTCATCATGCAAGAACATCCTATTACAACATCCATATTACATAAAGGGCTGGGAAGCCTATTATTATTTTTAGCCATAGCGATCCAATGCGCATTATTAACTCTTTATGGCGATCTTCCGTTGAGCATCACTTTGGTCGATAGCTTACTTTCCATCGCATTGTTCGCCGTAGCGGGATATTATCTTTGGTATGTACAATGTACGTTACATATCATGCAAGCACGAGTGGCTTTCGCCGTACTCGTACAAATCGCTTGCATAGCCGGATGCTCGATCTTGCTACAAATATTCGGATTGGAAGATTGGGAGGAATTCTCGATCACGATTCCTTTTCGATTCCTGTTCGGCCTAATGGCATGGATCATTCTATCCCAATGGTATGCCAGCCGGGAAAGAAAGAGTGAGGCGGAGCTTATCGTGAGACAAATGGAGGAAAAGACGGCACCTCCCCCGGCTACCGTTCCGGAGGAGATTCTAGATCGTATATCCGTAAAAGACGGGACACGTATTCATATCATCCCGATAAAAGAGATATTCTATTTGCAAGCATGTGGCGACTATGTGACCTTATTCACCACTTCCGGTCAGCACGTAAAGGAGCAAACCATGAAGTATTTCGAGCGAAGCCTTCCTTCTCCGGAGTTCGTTCGTATACATCGCTCTTATATCGTTAATACGGAACAGATATTGCGAGTAGAACTATTCGGAAAAGAAACCTATCAAGTACGATTAAAGGATGGAACCTATCTTCGTGCCAGTAGCGCTGGCTATAAGCTACTCAAAGAACGTCTTTCCCTTTAGCAGTCCTATAAAAGGGACCTAATCATCGTTAAAATTAGAAGATTTTGATTGTAATATATAGAGTTTTGTGTTGTGTAACACTTTTTGGCAAGCATCGATATGTTACTTAACATATATTAGTTGCAAAAGACTTGACAAATGGTCTTGACGAACGTATCTTTGCATCGTGGTTTTTTCATAATAGTATTAGATTTAAGGTTAACAAAGTTTGGTTAGGGCTTGTCGTGAGACAGGCTTTAATTGTTTATAGGGGATTTGCTTCCCTAGATTTACATATAACTATAAAAAAACGGCCACCCCTAAAAAGAGGCGGCCGTAATTATACCATAAGATAGGATTTCTATTCCTCAACAATACCTACGACTTCCATCTCAAAAATCATCGTAGTGCAAGGTTTTACAACAACAGCCCCGGTATTAGGATTCTTATATCCCGCTTCTCCATATCCAAGTTGCGAGGGAACCCAAATCTCCCATTTATCACCGGGATGCATATTCTGTAAAGCCGTGGCAAAGCCATCAGTCATCTTGTACACTTCCATCACCGCAGGCTCTCCAGCCTCGAAAGAACGATCATCAAAAACTTCACCATTTATAAAAGAGCCTTTATAATAACATTCCACCTTGCTCGTATAATAAATCGGCTCCTTACTCTCCCCAGTCTTCAAGACCTTGTAAAGGATAAATCCGGCATTACTTTGAGAACTCAATTGCTCGAAACCCGGAACCAGCATCTGGGCTTGAAAAGCCTCCTCATTCTGGACCTTCCAAACCTCATCCACCTCTAGTGCCTCATCATCATCCCCACAAGAGGTGATCATGAGCACGCAAAACAACATCAACGCGATATGCCAGTACTTCTTCATTCGTTTACTCTATTACCTTTTTCAATAAATTCTTCATGCTCACCTTCTCCGTGATAATATCGTGAAGCTTATCGATGCTTACGCGCTCTTGCTCCATCGTGTCACGGAAACGGATCGTTACGCAATTATCCTTCAAGGTGTCATGGTCTACCGTAATACAATACGGGGTACCGATCGCATCTTGACGGCGATAACGCTTACCAATAGAATCCTTCTCGTCGTATTGGCAACGGAAGTCGAAACGCAACATATTTATAATCTCCTCAGCTTTCTCGGGCAGGCCATCTTTCTTCACCAATGGCAATACGGCCAACTTGATCGGAGCCAAGGCTGCGGGCAACTTCAATACCACACGGCTCTCGCCATTCGCCAACGTCTCCTCGCAGTAAGAACCCGCCATGATGCTCAAGAACACACGGTCTACACCGATCGAGGTCTCGATTACATACGGAGTGTAACTCTGGTTCAACTCCGGATCGAAATATTGGATCTTTTTACCGGAAAACTTCTCATGCTGACTCAAGTCGAAGTTCGTACGGCTATGTATACCCTCCACTTCCTTAAATCCGAACGGCATCTCGAACTCGATATCCGTAGCCGCATTAGCGTAGTGAGCCAATTTCTCATGATCGTGATAGCGATACTTCTCATCGCCCAAACCTAGGGCTTGATGCCATTTCAAACGAGTAGACTTCCATTTCTTAAACCACTCGATCTCCTCACCCGGACGAACGAAGAATTGCATCTCCATTTGCTCGAACTCACGCATACGGAAGATAAACTGACGAGCCACGATCTCATTACGGAACGCCTTACCGATCTGGGCGATACCGAACGGGATCTTCATACGGCCAGTCTTCTGCACATTCAAGAAGTTCACGAAAATACCTTGGGCCGTCTCCGGACGAAGATAAACCTTCATCGCTCCATCAGCGGTAGAACCCATATCCGTAGAGAACATCAAGTTAAACTGGCGAACCTCCGTCCAGTTACGAGTTCCGGAAATCGGGCAAACGATCTCGCAATCCAAGATCAATTGGCGAAGATCCTCGAAGTTAGACTCGTTCATCGCCTTGCTATAACGCTCATGGATCTCATTCCATTTCGCTTGATGCTCCAATACACGAGGATTCGTCTCACGGAATTTAGCCTCATCGAAAGCGTCACCGAATTTCTTTGCGGCTTTCGCCACTTCCTTATTCATTTTCTCCTCGATCTTGCCCAAATGGTCTTCGATCAAAACGTCCGCACGGTAACGTTTCTTCGAGTCCTTGTTATCGATCAACGGATCATTAAAAGCGTCAACATGGCCGGAAGCTTTCCAGATAGTAGGGTGCATAAAAATAGCGGAATCAATACCCACCACATTCTCATGCAGCAAAGTCATGCTATCCCACCAATATTTCTTTATATTGTTCTTTAACTCAACACCATACTGGCCATAATCGTATACCGCTCCCAAACCGTCATAAATCTCTGAGGAGGGAAATACGAAACCATACTCCTTACAGTGTGAAACTAATTTCTTAAATACATCTTCTTGTGCCATAATCTAATAATTTGCCAATTTTGTTAATATGCCAATGTGCCAATGATAAGTCCATCGGAGACCCGCCTGAGTGGCACATTAGCACATGGTCTCCTTTATGAGGTTACAAAGTAAATGATTTTTTCCGTAACTATAGAAAGTTTTGTATATTTACGACGTAAATCATTAGTGTTTGCGCAAACAGTATAATTTAAACAAGATAATACCATGAAATCAGAAGAAATCTCACGCCGCTCGTTCCTTAAGCGAGCGCTAGCCTTATCGGCAGTATCGGCCATCCCGTCGTTCTGGACACCCGCCCACGGACGTGTTCTACCTACTTCCCCGCTAATCAGCGCTAATGACCGGGTAAACATCGCGTTCATCGGCATCGGACAACGAGGGGGCGAGATCGCCAAGGAATTGTATAACACAGGTCTGTGTAACGTGGTAGCTCTCTGCGACGTGGACATGGGAGCCCCTCACACGCAAGAGATTATCAACATGTTCCCGAAAGCGGCCCGTTTTCAAGACTTCCGCACGATGTTCGACCGGATGGCGGACAAGATCGATGCCGTAAGCGTAGGCGTGCCGGATCATTCCCACTTCCCGATCACGATCGAGGCGATGGCGCACGGCAAACATGTATATGTAGAGAAACCGATGGCCCGCACGTTCCAAGAAATAGAGATCATGATGCGTGGAGCGAAGAAATACGGCGTTGTCACCCAAATGGGTAACCAAGGACATTCCGAGGCGAACTATTTCCAATTCAAGGCATGGAAAGAGGCCGGTATTATCAAGGATGTTACCGCCATTACCGCCCATATGAATAATCCGCGTCGCTGGCACGGATGGAACCCGAATATTAGGCATATGCCTATGGGAGAACCGGTTCCCGAGACGATGGATTGGGACACATGGATCGGCGTAGCTCAATATCATGATTACAACCATGACTACCATTTGGGACAATGGCGTTGTTGGTACGACTTCGGAATGGGTGTCTTAGGAGACTGGGGAGCGCATATTTTGGATACGGCACATGAATTCCTAGATTTAGGATTGCCTACAGAAATAAATCCGCTTTATTTGAAAGACCATAACCCGTTCTTCTTCCCGATGTCATCCACCCTTCTGTTTAAATTCCCGGAAAGAGGGAATATGCCGGCCGTGGATATCACTTGGTACGATGGACTGGACAATATCCCCTCCGTCCCGGAAGGTTACGGTGTTTCCGAACTTGACCCGAATATCCCGACCGTAGCCGGCGGCAAGATACAACCGGCGAAGTTGAACCCGGGCAAGGAAATCTACTCGAAAGAATTAACCTTCAAGGGTGGTTCTCATGGAAGTACCTTATCTATCATCCCGGATGAGAAAGCGAAAGAGATGGAATCCCGCTTACCGGAAGTGCCGAAAAGCCCTTCAAACCATTTCGCGAACTTCCTGCTAAGTTGTATGGGTAAGGATAAAACCCGCTCACCGTTCTCTATCGCCGGCCCATTAAGTCAAGTATTCTGTCTCGGTGTATTAAGCCAGCGCTTGAACCGCAAGCTCGTCTTCGATCGTGACACGAAACAGATCACGAACGATCCGGAAGCGAATAAGATGCTATGTGGAGTACCGCCTCGCAAAGGATGGGAACAATATTATACCATTTAATTGAAACATGGAGAATTGAAAGTTATTCGCTCATCGCTTTAACTTTCAATTCTCTCATATAGTTTATAAGCCTATTTGCTACAACATCTACAACTATCCCTGCAATCATCTGGCCTTAGGATATTTAGTTCATGGTGGTAGATAAAAAACATCTACAATTATCTGGCTCTATCTACCACTATTTACTGCCATTTACCACTTTTCCTTCACCTAACACAACGATCCTCTACACTCACCATATAGCATTATCCAATCTCCTTTCAACATATATAAAATATTAGCATCTAGTTATTTGTAGTTTTTCAGACTAAAAAACAAAAGTTTAATAAGCGGAAAACTTTTGTTTCTCTATAGGGAAACTAAAGTTTCCTCAGTATGAAACTTTTGTTACCTCTAAGAGAAACCCACTTTTGCTTTTAATCCCTACGCTACGCTCTGCATTTTTTGTTATATTTATGGCAAATATAGAAAACCATAAGAACTAAAAGAATTTTCAAATTACCGAAGGAAAAGTACAAGGAGTGAGAACAACTACGGAAGGGGTCTTATTGTATAAGGGTATTTCATGAAGACCGGAAATCCGAACGAACAAGGATTGGACGAATAGGCACCCTATACGAAGGAAAAAACATTCGTGATGACATTCCATATCGAATAAAGTCATCACGAACGCCTTCAAATATACTCATAGGACTCCGAGAAACTCGACTGGGAGCTAGAAGAAGCCAATTCTTCAGAGACTAATTGAAGCAGATTGCCATTCTGATCATAGGACTTCGTGATCCGACGAAGCTCTATGGATTCTTTTTCTGTCGGAAGGTCGGCATAAACCATGATCTCCATGTTCAATCCGTTCTCATTGCGGTACTCGCTATATCGGAAAACCTCGGACGTTTCGGGATCACGAATCGTTTCTTTTGTCAACAACCCTGTCTCATCGTACTCATAGTCCGTATAAGTAAGCTTCCGGCCGAGTTCGTCGTACTCAACTTTCCGTTCCAGAAGATTATTCTTATAAGAAAAGACTGTCACCTTGCTCTTGCCAATAACCGGATATTCAGTAATCTCCTTTATTTTCCGGCCTTGTTCATCATACTTATAATGAAGCGTAGACAAATTATGATACGTCTGATCTAGGTTTCTGTTGAAGTAAACTTCTTTAGACAAAAAACCCCACTCGTCATAAACATATTCAACGTAGCCAATCAAGTATCCTTCTCCATCCTCCGTATTCAATGGATGTAATACCTTGGAGATACGTCCCGACTCATCGTACACATATTCCTTCGCTAGACTCTGAGGAGAGGAAATACCCGCACCGTACCAAACTCGTGCCAATTTAGCTCCCTCCGGATAAACAACACTAGGACAAATCACCGGCTTAGCCTCATCTTGAAATGAGTCCTCGCTACACCCCAGAGTGCCCAGCAAGACAAAAAGCAGGATGATCCCACCTATCGGATTGATGATTCTCATAATATCTTATTTATTTAAGTTTCTATAAGTTATAGATGATCAAACAATCTCAAAAGCTGCATATCTATTAAAAAAAGACACCGAATATTCGTCAGATTCGTATCCTATGAGTGATTTGCTGTTAAAGCTTGAACTTATACCCAACCGTCAGACTCATCGTATTGTAATTGGCACCGACACTTCTTACCTCATACAGAGAGAAATTATCGCCATCGATCTTATAGTTACCGCCCTCATCACCTAGAGAGAGATCATATCCCAGATTCATCACCCAGTTATTCACCTCTATACCAAAAGAAGTTGTCAATCCCCAATCAAAAGAATTCACGTCTCGAAATGGATGATCGGCGTTTTCAGCCTCATCATATCCCGAATGGCCATAACCATAACTATACCCTAGGCCAGTAGATTTGACATATTTACCAAGCGCCTGCGGCTCCTTCGAATACCCCATCGTAAACGAAGATCCCCAATTCGTATCATTCTTGACAGATACACCGGCATACATACCGACCGCTAAATGCATACGTACCTCTTTCGACACTTTCCATGAGAAATCAGCCATCACGGGCAATTGCAAAAAATGTTGCGTGATACCACCGGTCATCATCTCTTTCAAGACATACGTGGCAGACTCCGTCGTTCTCGGATAATCTCCCAACGAATACCCTCTATTCGCATAATATAAACCGGATTTCAATCCAATCCATCCCGGTTCAAACTGGTAAGATACACCAACGCCTACCTTAACCCCCGCACGCCAGCTAGATCCCATTCCAACACGATTAACCGCAGCAAATCCACCCTCCGGAGTAATCCCCCAGCGTGATTGAGCGCTCACCACCAAGCCGCTCAAAGCGCATAACACAAATAAAATCAGCTTCTTCATATCATTATTCTTTTATATGTAAATATCAATTGTTATTGATAAGACAAAAGATTCTGAAAAACCCCTACTCCAACACCTAATTTTATAGTTACCTTATACCTAAAATAGCATATATCAATTTTTTTACTATATTTGTTACTCAATAAATTACATGGTCATGAAAACATTAAATGAAATCATAAGTATTCTCAAAGAATACAAAAAGACTATGTCTTCCCAATATGGTATAAAGCGATTGGGAGTATTTGGTTCCGTTGCCAGAGGAGAACAAACAGAATCAAGCGATTTGGATATCTGTGTCGAGATAGAAACTCCTAATTTCTATATTCTATGTGATATTCAAGAAGATTTGGAAAAATTGACCGGATATAAAATCGATCTACTACGTTTAAGACAAAACTTGAATGAATTGTTAATGAATAATATACGACGCGATGGAATATTTGCTTAACCAAGAAATACTGCAAATCCTTCATAGAGTTCAATCTACAATTGAAACGGTCTTACGCAGAAATAAACCGATCTTTTCCGTAAATGACTATCTGCTGAGTGAGTCCGGCATGGAAAAGCTAGATGCCGCTTGTATGTTAATACAGACCATCGGTGAAAACCTAAAATCCATTGATAATAAGACCCATGGAACACTATTTTCTAAATACCCACAAATACCTTGGCGAAATATTTTTAGAATGCGCGATTATATCTCTCATCATTATGATGGTGTCGATGCCGAAATCGTTTTTGATGTCATTAAAGATAAACTACCCCCATTATTAGTTACAGTCAGCCAAATTATCAAAGAAATAGAATAGAATTTGCTATATTTACACCCTGTTAGCAATTTGGCGTAATAGCGTTGTGTAGAAAGAACTGGATTTTATGAGACCGGAAGATAAAGAAGACGATTATATCGAGGATAAGGAAAACGAGGAAATTGAGGATATAAATAGTGATACCCAAGATAACGAGACTACGGAGGAAGAGGCGAATACCCATTCCGACTATAAAGTCCCGGGGAAAGGGGATACACGTGTCACGACCTATCATTTGTCTGGGATGTACCAAAACTGGTTCCTAGACTACGCTTCTTATGTGATCTTGGAACGGGCCGTTCCGCATATCAACGATGGACTGAAACCCGTACAACGACGTATCCTGCACTCCATGAGGAGGTTGGATGACGGGCGGTATAACAAGGTCGCGAATATCGTAGGTCATACGATGCAGTTCCACCCTCACGGAGACGCCTCTATCGGAGATGCCTTGGTGCAATTGGGACAAAAGGATCTGTTGATCGATTGCCAAGGAAACTGGGGTAATATCCTGACGGGAGACGGAGCCGCCGCTCCTCGTTATATAGAGGCTCGCCTTTCCAAGTTTGCCTTGGAGACCGTATTCAATCCCAAGACAACCCTTTGGCAGCTTTCTTACGACGGACGTAATAAGGAACCGGTTACCTTACCGGTAAAATTCCCTTTATTGCTGGCACAGGGCGTGGAAGGTATCGCCGTAGGCCTGTCTTCCAAGATACTCCCTCATAATTTCAATGAGTTATTAGATGCTTCCATCGCCTATCTACGGGGAGAGGAATTCGCGTTATACCCGGATTTCCAGACAGGAGGCTCTATCGACATAGCCAAATATAATGATGGAGAACGGGGTGGATCGGTGAAAGTCCGTGCAAAAATCGGCAAGCTCGATAATAAGACATTGGTGATCTCGGAGATCCCGTATGGAAAAACAACCTCTACCGTGATCGAGTCCATCCTAAAAGCGAACGATAAAGGAAAGATCAAGATCAAGAAGGTAGACGATAATACCGCCAAGGATGTAGAGATCTTGGTGCATCTCGCTCCGGGGGTCTCTTCAGACAAGACCATCGATGCCTTATACGCCTTTACGGATTGTGAGATCAGTATCTCCCCGAACTGTTGCGTGATCAAGGAGGACAAGCCGCATTTCCTTACGGTCAGCGATGTGCTTCGCCACTCTACGGATCGTACGCTGGAGCTTTTACGGGAAGAGCTCAAGATCCAGAAACAAGAGCAAGAGGAGGCCCTGTTCTTCGCCTCCCTTGAAAAGATATTTATCGAGGAACGTATTTATAAAGACCCGGAATTCGAGAACGCCAAGAACATGGACGAGGCGATATCCCATATCGACCTTCGTTTAGAGCCGTTCAAGCCCCGATTTATCCGTGAGGTTACCCGGGACGATATACTGAAACTCATGGAGATCAAGATGGGACGTATCTTAAAGTTCAACTCCGACAAGAGTAACGAGTTCATTGCCCAGACCTTGGAACAAATCGCCAAGATCAACGATAAGCTGGAACATATCGTCGACTATACCATCGATTGGTTTACCATGCTGAAAGAGAAATACGGCAAGGCTTACCCTCGCCATACCGTGATACGCAATTTCGACACGATCGAGGCGACCAAGGTCGTAGAGGCGAACGAGAAATTGTATATCAACCGTCAAGAAGGTTTCATCGGCATGGGACTGAAAAAGGACGAGTTCATATGTAACTGCTCGGATATAGACGATGTCATTATCTTCTATCGCAACGGTACTTATAAGATCGTCAAGGTAGCGGATAAGATCTTTATCGGTAAGGATATTCTATATGTCAACGTATTTAAGCGTAACGACAACCGGACGATTTACAACGTCATATACCGGGACGGTAAGTTCGGATATAATTACATCAAACGCTTCGCCGTCACAGGCGCTACACGCGATCGGGAATACGACCTGACCAAAGGTACGGAAAACTCCCGTGTCCTTTACTTCAGCGCAAACCCGAACGGAGAGGCGGAGACCGTCAAGGTAATCCTGAAACCCAAACCCCGGCAGAAACTACTCGTCTTCGAAAAGAACTTCAGCGAGATAGCCATTAAGGGACGGGGTTCTCAAGGTAATATCCTGACGAAAGCGGAAGTGCACAAGATCAGCCTCAAGCAGAAAGGCTCTTCCACCTTGGGAGGCCGGGAAGTATGGTTCGACTGGGACGTACTCCGGTTAAATTACGATGGGCGGGGAGAAGAGCTAGGCGAGTTCCATAGCAACGATCAGATATTGGTGATCCTGCCGAACGGCGATTTCTACGTCACGAATTTTGACCTTAGCAATCACTACGAGTCCAATATCATGGTCATCGAGAAATACCAGCCGAGCAAGATATGGACTGCCGTATTATACGACGCGGATCAGAAATATTATTATATCAAACGATTCCTGCTGGAGGTAAACACCCGGAAGCAGAATTTCCTAGGAGAGAATCCGAAGAACCGCTTGATGTTGCTTACGGATGAGGTCTATCCTCGTATCGAGGTGATCTTCGGAGGCCACGACGCCTTCCGGGAGGCTCTCGTCCTCGATGCCGACGAATTTATCGCGGTGAAAGGCTTCAAAGCCAAAGGTAAACGAATCTCTACATTTGAGGTCGAGACAATCAATGAGCTGGAACCGAATCGCTTCGTCCCTTCCGAAAACGCATCGGAATCAGACGATACCGAAGGCAATGAGGAGGGAAACGACACTGACGACGGGCAGAGTACCACGGATATTATCGATGAAATTACGGGACAGATGAAATTGTTTGACGAATAACCTATGAAAACTATCACCTGTTTGATTGGTTTGTTCCTGCTGTTTCTCGCGTCACCGGCCAAGGCCCAGTCCGATGGAGACGAGATCCCTTGGTCTATCAACAGCGGAACCATGGTCGGTATAGGAAGCTACAACCTAATGGACACCTATTTATCTCCCAGCATGGAAGATAAGAAATATACAGGCCCCGGATTACGGGTAATGAATGAACGGATGAAGAGGGTCCGACTGGCAAACTATCGGGTATCCAGACAGCAAATCATAAGCGTCGATCTGGCTAGCACGGATAATGCTGCCTCTACCGCTACGGATTTCGCGGGCTTTATCGATTATACGTTGGGTTACCATTATCATTTGCCCACGGTATTGCCGGATTTAAAGCTTCTGGCGGGTGGTGCCGTGCATGGCATGGGTGGTTTTATATACAATACCCGCAACGGAAATAACCCGGCCTCGGCGAAAGCGGATATCGATTTGAACATCTCTGCCATGGCGATCTATAAGTTATGCGTCAAGGAATATCCTATGACGCTGCGCTACCAGTTCACGATCCCCTTCGCCGGTGTTTTATTCTCCCCCCATTACGGGCAATCGTATTACGAGATCTTCAACCTAGGGAATGCTTCGGGAGTGGTGCAATTCAATTCCTTCCATAATAAATTCGCCATGAAGAACTTTTTCACGGTCGATTTCCCGGTTTGTAATTTTACGATACGGGCAGGTTACCTAAACAGCTCTTACCGTACGGATATCAATGGGATACAGTCTCATATAATCTCTCACTCTTTTATGATCGGCCTCGTGAAAGAATTCATCTCTTTCGGAGGAAAACGCCTAAAGAATACCCAGCGGTTCAGAAGCGCTTATTATTAAAAGGAAATCAAATGAAACGATACCTTATATATATATGTATATCTCTCGGATTCCTGTTTACCGGATGTGAGAAATCGGACGAATACGTGGCCTCCCCACAGGAGAACTTTGAGGCGCTTTGGAAAATATTGGATGAGAATTACTGCTTCTTCGAATACAAGGACATTGATTGGAACGAGGTTCACGACCGTTATAAGACGCAGATAAGCGATACGATGAACCAATACGTCCTATTTGACGTATTAGGCGATATGCTAAACGAGCTGAAAGACGGGCATACCAATTTGATATCCACCTTCAATATGTCCCGCTATTGGGATTGGTACCTCGATTATCCGGATAATTTCGACTCAGACATACAAGAGAATTATCTCGGAAGGGACTACTCGATCGCCGGAGGACTTAAATACACGACATTGAGTGACGGTCAGATCGGGTATATTTACTACGGTAGCTTTTCCAGTTCGGCCGGTGAAAGCGGCTTGGATCACATATTCTATCAATTCAAGGATTGCAAAGGTTTGATCTTCGATATCCGGGATAATGGCGGTGGCATGTTATCAAACGCCGATCGCATCGCTTCTCGTTTCTTGGAGGAAAAGATACTGACCGGCTATATCCAACATAAGACGGGTAAAGGGCACGATGACTTTTCCGAACCTTATCCCCTTTATCTCTCACCTTCCGAGCGTATCCGCTGGTTACGTCCTGTCGTGGTCTTAACGAATCGTCATTGCTACAGCGCCGCCAACGATTTCGTGCAGAAAGTACGCATGATGCCTTATGTAACGACGATGGGAGATCGCACCGGAGGCGGTAGTGGTTTCCCCTTCAACTCCGAGTTGCCCAACGGCTGGGGTGTCCGTTTCTCCGCGTCTCCCATGCTGGATGTAAACAAACAGCATACGGAATTCGGTATCGATCCTACATATAAGGTTTCTATGACCCAAGAAGATATCGAGAAAGGTAAAGATACGATTATCGAGGCGGCGATCACCCACCTCTTGTCCGAGACCGAGAAGAAATAAGGTTTCGCTAAAAAAACAACGCAAATATTTGCAAGTTTATAAAAAAGCATTACCTTTGCACACGATTCCAATGCGGCTGTGGTGTAATTGGTAGCCACGTCAGACTTAGGATCTGATGCTTCACGGCGTGGGGGTTCGAGTCCCTTCAGCCGCACAAATCCAGAAATCCTTGTAAGTTCGCTTACAAGGATTTTTTAGTATGGATAAACCTCCTCCATATATACAAGCACTGTGCAGATCAAGGATTACAAACAACATCCAAATTGTTAATTTTAGAAGATTTTGTGCCTATTCTGTATAGTTTCAAATTCAAAAACATTTTTTATACCGGGCAGGCATGTTGTTTAACACAAGTTATACTCAAAACCCTTGACAAAGGGGCTTTACAAGCTTATCTTTGCATTGTGGTTTTTTCATAATAGTATTAGATTTAAGGTTAACAAAGTTTGGTTAGGGCTTGTCGTGAGACAGGCTTTAATTATTTATAGGGGTTTCATTCGTTTATAGATGCTTCCCGGCATCGATTTTATCTTTCCATCCAATTCCAACTCAAAGAGCAGAGAAGATAATTGATGTACCGGAAGATTCAAGGCTACGGACAATTCATTGATATGAGATTCCTTTTGCGTCTCCAAGAACGACAAGATCCGTTCGCTCTCCTCGTTCTCCGGAAACAATAATTGGGTTTGGACCGGTAACGCGTCTGTCTTTTGAGCGACATCCCAACGCATCGCCATGATTAAATCGTCAGCGCAAGTGATCAAGCCTCCTTTATTCTGCCGGATTAAGCCATTACATCCCTTAGAGTTGATATCCGTTACCCGACCCGGAAAGGCATAGACATCCCGGCCATACGAGAAAGCGATATCCGCCGTGATCAAAGAGCCTCCTTTCTCCGCCGATTCAATAACGATCGTGGTATCCGCCAGACCGGCTACGATCCGGTTTCGCCGGATAAAGTTCTGCCGATCCGGATTCGTCCCGCTAGGGAAGTCGGTCAATAAACCTCCCCGCTCCAACATCTCGACCGCCGTAGAGCGATGCACGGGAGGATAGATACGATCCAAACCATGCGCCAATACGCCCACCGTGGGCAATTGGTTCTTCAACGCATTCCGATGAGCGCAAATATCGATGCCATACGCAAGTCCGCTAACGACCAATAGATCCGGGAAAATCACGGACAAATCCCGCAATAAACGCTCGGTCACTTCCTGCCCATAAGCGGAGGCCCTACGAGTACCCACAACGCTGATGATATGGGCGGCGTTTAAATCCGCCTTCCCCTTGAAATAAAATAAAACCGGAGCGTCTGGGCATTCCCGCAGACGTTCCGGATAATTCATATCTTTCAAGAAATAGATAGAGATACCGTTCTTTTGGGCAAAAGCCAATTCTTTCTCTGCCCGTAAAAGCACATCCGCCCGCTTAATCTCGGCGATAATCGAATCGCCGATACCCGGTATCTTCTCTAGCGACTGGCGCTTTTCCGTAAACACGGCCTCCGCATCTCCCAACGCTTCCAGAAGATGGCGGGCTAGGATATCTCCCACCCCATTAATCATAGTAAGGCCAATTTGGTAAATCTGTTTGTCTGTCATTTATGCTTGTTTTGATTCTATTCGCTTTAGCATCTCATCGAAATATTCTCCTCTGGTTAATTTGCCATTCTCTACGACAACGGATTCCACGACTCCTTTAGTAGCCAGCGCCCCATCGGATTCCCGGTAAATATCTTGCTCGAACACCAGTTTCACCCCTTTCTTATATACATTCAGGCAAGAAGTATACCGATCGCCGCTCCGCAAGGAGTTCTTGAACTGGATATCCACACGGGCCACAAAAGCATCGATGCCCTTCTCATGCATGGCGCCGAAGTTCTCACCCAACGACTCCAGAAACTCATGCCGGGTATGCTCCATATAATGCTGGTAATTGGAGTTATTCACCACGCCTTGCAAATCGCACTCATAATCGCGAACCTTGTCTGTCAGTTTAAAAATATATTCCTTCATTATTGTAGTTCTTTTTCGATTTGTACTTTCTCCATTTTATAAAGACGATCGGACGGGCGGATCTTCTCGGACATCTTTATCGAGAAGCGTTCCCCTTTCACGGTCTCCTCCACCGGTTTCAGGTCTACCCGGATCTCATCGACGGTCTGCATAACGGCTCCGGTCGTGGGACCCGTTACCAAGATCTCATCGCCTACTCTCAAGGAACCGGACTCCATCTCAAACTCGGCGACACCGATTCCGCTGAAGTATTTGATACCCCGTGCCACGTACACTTTCTTACGGGTAGCACCGGAGCCATATTTACTGCTCCATTCACCCAATCGTTGTCCCAGATAGTAGCCATCCCAGAAACCGCGATTAAAGACCCTGCGTAGACGCTCGTCCCAAACCGCTACCTTCTCCTCATCGAAGGTACCTTCGCAATAGGCCTTGACCGCCTCTTTATAACATTCGGTCACGAGACGCACATACTCCGGCCCGCGGGCACGCCCCTCCAGCTTGAACACACGTACGCCGGCATCCATCATCTTATTCATGAAATGAATCGTCTTCAAGTCTTTCGGCGACATGATATACTGATTCTCCACATCCAGCTCGATCTGGCTATCCTTGTCATGCACCGTATAGGCACGACGACAAATTTGCATGCAAGCCCCCCGATTGGCGGAAGCGTTCATCTCATGCAAACTCAAATAGCATTTACCGGACACGGCCATGCACAAAGCCCCGTGAGCGAACATCTCTATGCGGATCAATTCCCCTTTCGGGCCTTTGATCTGCTGCTTCACGATCTCCTGATAAATCTCATGCACCTGCTTTAAGTTCAACTCGCGAGCCAATACGACCACATCGGCGAAGCGGGCGTAAAACTTCAACGCCTCCACGTTCGAGATATTCAACTGCGTGGATAAGTGCACCTCTTGCCCGATGCTATTCGCGTAACTCATAGCGGCCACATCGGCGGCGATAATGGCGGAGACACCCGCATCCTTAGCGGCGTCTATGATCTCCCTCATCAACGGAAGATCCTCACCATAAATAACCGTATTAACCGTGAGATAACTCTTGATACCATGTTCCCCGCAAATAGCGACGATCTTACGCAAATCCTCCGTCGTGAAATTATTCGACGAGCGAGAACGCATATTCAATCCCTCGATACCGAAATAAATGGAGTCGGCCCCTCCTTGTATAGCAGCCATCAACGATTCATAGGAACCGACAGGCGCCATTATTTCAAAATCCTTCTCTTTCAAGGTTATATATTTTAATATTACGGTAGCAAAGGTACGAATAATATTTGAGAAGATTTCTTATAAGCACAAACCCTCCATCCCATCATGAAAGAATAGTTCCAGTTGGAGAAGCACAAGATCCTAAATAAAGCGGGGCAATCCGAGCTCTATCAATATATCATAAATGATCCGGATTATTAAAAACGCCTGTTCCATCCACCGATCATCTTACGAGATGTAAAAATTATTCCCCAAAAAGAAGTACTTTTGTAATCTCTATTTAGTTAGCAAACAGAAGGTATGAAGATTGGTTCAATAGATTTAGGGGAGCGTCCGGTATTCTTGGCGCCTATGGAGGACGTGACGGATATCTCGTTTCGTTTGATGTGCAAAAGCTTCGGGGCGGACATGGTATATACGGAGTTCGTATCGAGCGACGCGTTGATCCGCAGTGTGAACAAAACACAGCAAAAACTAAATGTCTCCGATGATGAGCGTCCGGTCGCTATCCAGATTTACGGTAAGGACGTAGCCTCGATGGTAGAGGCCGCACGTATTTGCGAGGAAGCTCGTCCGGATATTTTAGACATAAACTTTGGTTGCCCCGTAAAGAAAGTAGCAGGCAAGGGAGCCGGGGCCGGTATGCTACGCAATATCCCGTTGATGCTGGAAATCACGAAAGAAGTAGTGAAAGCCGTGAACATCCCCGTCACCGTGAAAACCCGTTTAGGATGGGATGCCGACAACCGTGTTATCGTGGATCTGGCCGAGCAACTACAGGATTGCGGTATCGCCGCCCTCTCCATCCACGGACGTACACGGGCGCAAATGTACACGGGCGAGGCGGATTGGACCTTGATCGGTGCCGTAAAAAATAACCCTCGCATGCAAATCCCTATCATCGGGAATGGCGACGTGACTTCCGCCGAGATATGCAAGCAGCGTTTCGAGGACTATGGCGTAGACGCCGTAATGATCGGTAGGGCTAGCATAGGCCGCCCTTGGATCTTCCGGGAGGTAAAACACTATCTTACGACCGGGGAATTATTGCCGCAAGAGCCTTTCTCTTGGTATCTGGATATCCTAAAAAAACAAGTGGAGCAAAGCGTGGAACGATTGGACGAACGTAGGGGAATCTTACATATTCGTCGTCATCTGGCAGCTACTCCGCTCTTCAAAGGTATTACCGATTTCAAGCAAACACGGATCGCCATGCTACGTGCGGAGACTGTTAGCGAATTATTCGAAATTATGAATAATATTCCTAAAAAGTACGGAATTTCAGAATAACAAGCTTGATATATATCAAATTGAAACCTATTTGCGATATTTTTACAATAAAATGTTACAAATACTATTGACGCATATTATAAAACCCTTTATATTTGCATCGAGTTTTTTTCATAGTATTTTAGATCTAAGGTTAACAAGTCTTTGCAAGGGGGGAATCGTGAGATTGTTTCATTGAGGAGCAAAAAAAGCCGCATCCATATTGGGACTAGCGGCTTTTTTGTTTTTCCGGACTCTATATCCTAAATCAAGAAACTTATCGTATCTTTGTCAATAGGTCACATTAAATATTTGGCACTATGAACCAGACTATTTATCCCATCGGTATACAGAACTTCGAGAAGATTCGATCAAGGATTATGATTCTCGCTTTGGTATCTATAAACTAGGATTTCCCAATTTAGAGGTAGAAGAAGGCTTTGTCAAATACCTGCTTCCTTTCTACACCAGTGTTAGCGCCCCTAAGACTCCTTTCGAAATCGGGCGTTTTGTCCGGGAGGTGGAATAAAAAAGCCTATGTTTTCGCACACACGCTATACATTATTCGAAATAAACCCTTACATTTGCGAAAAACATAATACTATACCACCATGAGTAAGAAAGTCATAACTTTCGGAGAGATCATGCTTAGGCTGGCTACTCCGGACTATTTACGCTTTTGCCAAGCCAATCAGTTCAACGCTACTTTTGGCGGAGGGGAAGCGAATGTCGCCGCCTCACTCGCCAACTATGGCATAGAGACTGAGTTTGTAACCCGTTTACCCAAAAATGACATCGCCCGTGCCTGCGTTATGGAATTACGCAAACAGGGTATCGGAACATCCAAGATCATTTACGGAGGGGAACGGTTAGGCATTTATTTTCTGGAGACCGGAGCGGTCGCTCGTGCCAGCAAGGTGGTATATGATCGGGTTCATTCTTCCATCGCCGAGATCCAACCGGGGATGATCGATTGGGACGAGGTATTCAAAGATGCCTCTTGGTTTCACTGGACAGGTATCACGCCAGCCATATCCGAAGGTGCCGCCAACGTATGCTTGGAAGCGATACAGGCGGCAAACCGATTGGGCATCACGGTATCCTGCGACCTCAACTACCGGAAAAATCTCTGGAAATACGGTAAGACAGCCCATGAGGTCATGCCGGAACTAGTAGCCGGATGCGATATCATCCTAGGAAACGAGGAAGATGCCGAGAAAGTCTTCGGTATCAAGCCCGAAGGTTTCGACGCCGCCGCCACGGAAGGCGAGGTACACGCCGCTTCTTTCCAGTCGGTATGTACCCAATTAATGGCTCACTTCCCACGTGCCCGGAAAGTTATCATCACGCTAAGAGGCTCCATCAATGCCAATCATAACACATGGGGCGGAGTGCTATACGCCGACAACCGGTTGTACGAATCCCGCCGGTATGACATCACCCATATCGTAGATCGTGTAGGTGGAGGCGATTCTTTTATGGGAGGTCTTATTTACGGTTTGCTCTCCTACCCCGGTGACGACCAGAAAGCCTTGGACTTCGCAGTAGCGGCTTCCTGCCTGAAACACACGATCTACGGAGACTTCAACCAAGTAACCGTAGAGGAAGTAGAAAAACTCATGTCCGGCGACACCTCCGGCCGTGTCTCCCGCTAATTTTCAATTCTCAATTTTCAATTTTTAATTCCCAATATGGCTCGATTCAATAAAATACAAACATTACAGGCTATCATCCAAACCGGAATGGTGCCCGTCTATTATAATAAAGAGGTAGAGATCGCAAAACAAGTTGTAAAAGCCTGTTACGAGGGAGGCGTCAGAGCCTTCGAGTTTACTAACCGGGGAGATTTCGCCCACGAGGTATTTGGCGAGCTGGTAAAATACGCCGCCAAGGAATGTCCGGAATTAGTATTGGGCGTAGGTTCTATCGTAGACCCGGCCACAGCCGCCTTATTCATACAGCTAGGGGCAAACTTCGTAGTCGGTCCGCTGTTTAACCCGGAGATAGCGAAGATATGTAACCGTCGCCTCATCCCTTATACGCCCGGCTGCGGTTCCGTATCCGAGATCGGCTTTGCCCAAGAAACAGGTTGCGACCTTTGCAAGATATTCCCCGCCGGAAATGTAGGAGGTCCCTCATTTGTCAAGAACATAAAGGCGCCCATGCCATGGACCCTAATCATGGCTACCGGTGCCGTGGAGCCGACAGAGGAGAATCTATCCGCTTGGTTCAAGGCCGGCGTGACCTGCGTAGGAATGGGGTCCAAACTCTTCCCCAAAGAAGCGATAGCGGGAAACGATTGGCAATCCATTACCGATTTATGCCGCAACGCCTTATCTATCATTCAAAAGTATCGTCAAGTATGAAAAGCTTTTTAGATCAAGATTTCTTGCTCCAGACCGACACGGCCCGTGAGTTATATCACGAGTATGCGGCGAAGATGCCCATCATTGATTACCATTGCCATCTGGATCCCCGGCAAATAGCGGAGAATCACCAATTCGAGGATCTTACGGAGATATGGCTGGGCGGAGACCATTACAAATGGCGGGCGATGAGAGCGAATGGTATTCCCGAGGAATATATCACCGGAGATAAGCCCTCTTACGAGAAATTCCTTAAATGGGCCGAGACGATGCCTTACACGATGCGAAATCCGCTTTATCATTGGACGCATCTGGAGCTTAGCCGTATATTCGGAATCCATAAAGTCTTGAATCCGGCTTCCGCCAAGGAAATCTACACAACTTGTACGGATAAACTACGTACCCCCGAGTATCGTGCGCAAGCCATCATGAAACGGATGAACGTAGAGATCGTTTGTACGACCGACGATCCTATAGATTCCTTGAAATACCATCAAAAAATACGTTCAAACGGATGCCACACTCGTGTATATCCGGCATGGCGACCGGACAAGGTACTCGCTATCGATAATATCAAGGCGCTAAATGACTATTTGTCCAAGCTGGAGGCCGCCGCCGATAAGACCATCCTCACCTACAAGCATTTATTGGAGGCTTTACAAAAACGACATGATTTCTTCGCCGCCCAAGGGTGCCGGTTATCGGACCACGGGTTGGATACTTTCTATGCCGAACCTTATACCGAGCAGGAGATTGAGGTGATCTTCCTCAAGGCTCGTATGGGTAAATCGCTCACGGAGCAGGAAGTTCGCAAATACCGTTCGGCATTGCTATACGAATTGGCGGTGATGGATGCCCGGAGTGGATGGGTACAACAATTCCATATCGGCGCAAATCGGAATAATAACAAACGGATGTTCAAGTTATTAGGAGCAGACACAGGTTTCGACGCTATCGATGATCAGCCGGTAGCTGTTTCCATGAACCGCTTTTTCAGCCGTTTAGATCAAGAAGGGCTGTTAGCGAAAACGATCGTTTACAACCTGAATCCCCGCGACACTGAGTTGATGGTAGCCAATGCCTACAATTTCAACGACGGCAGTGTACCCGGGAAGATGCAATATGGAGCGGCTTGGTGGTTCCTCGATCAGATCAAAGGCATGGAAGATCAATTAAATGCGCTTTCCAGCCTCGGGCTTTTAAGCCGTTTCGTCGGTATGCTGACAGATTCCCGTAGCTTCCTGTCATATCCCCGTCATGAGTATTTCCGCCGGATCCTTTGTAATATGCTAGGCAATGAGATAGAGAAAGGCTTATTGCCCGCCTCCGAGTTTTCCTTCATTGGACAGATGGTGGAGGACATCAGTTACAACAACGCTAAACGATACTTTGATTTCTGATTACTGCAACCCGCATTGCAATGTTACTGCACGCCTGTCGCAGTAACACTGCACGTGCGTTGCAGTAAGGCTGCAACAGCTTTGCAACATTTTATTCACAAACACTTCATAAGACCTTCCACTATACTCGCACATATTACGCCTACTTTTGCGGCAGATTTAGATAAACACTAAAATACGCAAACATGAAACAACGGCTTTATGATTTCATCCCTGTCAAGCATCTATGCGTAGGGATGTCTTTATGTGGCATAGTGGCAGGTACCCAAACCGCTCAAGCTTCTCCCGTCTTTGGGCAATCATCGGGCTTAGAACTTCCGAGTCCCAGCATCTACCAACAAAGTACGAAACAGATTTCCGGTATCGTCAAAGACCAGGCGGGGATTCCTGTAATTGGCGCGAACGTGATCGTAAAAGGGACGACAAACGGAGTAATCACCGGGCTCGATGGAGATTTCCTACTGGAAGTTCCGGAAAACGCTATCTTAGAGATCAGTTATATCGGTTATATGACGCAAAGTATCCCGATAAACGGGAAAACGACCTTCAACATCATCCTAGAAGAAGATACGCAGAAATTGGATGAGGTAGTCGTACTCGGTTATGGAGCGGGGCAACGCAAACAAGATCTCTCCGCTTCCGTGGGCGTGCTGAACAACACGGAAGACTTGGTGGCCCGTCCGGTTACCTCTACCGAAAGTATGTTGCAAGGGCAGTTAGCGGGTGTTACCGTACAAGCGAACGGTGGAGACCCAACGGCTACACCCTCAATCGTGATCCGTGGACAGGGCTCACAGAATGGCGATAACGTATTATGGGTTGTTGACGGTGTTCCCGGCGCACCCATCGCCTCTATGAATGATATCGAGACGATTGTCGTCTTAAAAGATGCTGCCTCTGCCGCTATCTATGGAGCGCAATCCGGAGCCGGCGGTGTTATCTTGGTAACCACCAAGAAGGCGAAAGAGGGCAAGACCTCGTTGAGCTATGATGCGACTTTCGGTGTTCGTAAAGCTAGCAACGTAATCGAGCCGTTAAATGCGGAAGAGCAACTCGAGATGCGAAAACTGTCTTACGCAAACGCGGGGCTTACATTGCCGACCGGTTGGGATTTGACCAAGAACCCATGGGTAGGTACCACACGTACCAACTGGATGGACGAGATCTTCCGCACCGCTTTCTACCAACGCCATAACGTAGCCTTGAATGTTGGTTCCGAGAATGCCTCCAACCGTGTTTCATTTGCTTACGATAACGATGAAGGTGTATTGATCAATACTTTCAACAAGAACCTTTCACTTCGTTACAACGGTAAATTCAAATTGAATAAATGGGTGACCATCACCGAAGACGTGGTTTGGAAAAACAACGAAAGCCGTTCAAAAGATACCGACAGTGGTTATACGGGAGTTGTCGCGGCGGCTATGTATATGCCTGCCAGCGCTACGGTTTACAATCCGCTGGATGGTACTTACGGTGGAACAACGACCGAAGACCCGGATTACATCGCCAAATATGGCTCCAACTTCGCGGATATCCACGGAGACGCTGTCAATCCGGTTCGCTTGCTGGAAGCGGAAAACCGCTATGACCGAACCAGTGACATCTGGAGTACGACCAGTCTGGAACTAGCGAATATCGTTACCGGCTTAAAGTTCACGAGCCGTTTCACTTACAACCTGAAGAATAATCTATATAAGAACTTCAGTCCGATCCGTGACGAGGTGGGAAAACCCTCCTTGACAAATAATCTGGATGAAACGACTTACCGTGCAGACGCATGGAAAACGGAAAACACATTGACTTACGACAATACGTTTAATGACATGCACACCCTGGGTGTCTTACTATCCACTACGGCCGATCATTACAGCAAGCGAGGGCTAGAGGTTAATGGAAAAGATTTATCTGACGAATCCGATTATTTACAATATCTATCCTATGCGAATTCCGTTTCCGCTACCGATTATTTGACCGGTCCTGACGCAAACGTATCCTTGATCGCCCGTCTGGCTTATTCCTTCAACGATCGTTACTTCGTTACAGCCTCTTGGCGTCGTGATTACGCAGGCCGTCTACCTAAAGATAATAACTATGGCGACTTCCCTGCCGTAACAGCCGGATGGAAAATCTCTAATGAATCTTTCTTCCCGAAGAGCGAGACACTGAATTTATTGAAGATCCGTGCTTCTTGGGGACGTGTCGGTAATCTGGGATCTATCGGTTACAATTATAAATCCGCCTTATTAGGTAAAACTTTCTGGTCGGAGCAGGCACAGTACGGCGTAGAATCGAACAAGATTTGGGGAAACTTCGTCTATAACTCTACCGCATTAAATCCCAACTTAACATGGGAAACTTCCGAGCAATGGGACTTAGGCCTAGATGTGAACATGTTCGACAATCGCTTGAGCATGGCATTCGACTATTTCGACAAACGCACGTTCAACTTGATCCAGTCGCAAACGATGAACTGGCCGGGAACGATCGGTATCGATGCCATGTTAGTCAATCAAGGTGAAGTCCGCAACCGAGGTTTCGAGGCGCAAATCAATTGGAACCAACAGGTAAATAAAGATTGGTCGTACTTCGTTTCCGGAAACTTCTCTTATCTAAAGAACTGGGTTTCTGATATTGGGGTAAAAAACACAGACGGAACCCCGGGCGTTTGGACAGGTATCACCAAAAATGATGCATATTTCGATGGTAGTTATCGTAACCTTCCATATATGTATCAAACAGCCGAAGGAGAACCGCTGGCCTCTTTCTATCTGATCAAGACTGACGGCATTTTTCAAAGCGACGCAGAGGCAGCCGCTTATGTAAACAAAGACGGAAAACGAATCCAACCGGACGCTGTAGCCGGCGATTTGAAATTCGTCGATGCCAATGGTGATGGAGTTATCAATGATGAAGACCGTCAATACTGCGGTAGCGCTACACCTAAAACTACATTCTCATTCTCCGGAGGATTCACTTGGAAGAAGCTTTCCGTAAGCGCTATGTTCCAAGGCGTAGGTGGAGCACAAGCTTTATATGTAGGTAAATATATGGCTTTAAGCGATGTAGAAGGAAACTTCAACCGCTCAAAAGAGATCATGAACGCTTGGAGTCCGTCGAATACAGGGTCGAATATTCCACGCTTATCGAAAAACGACCCAAATAGCAACTTTAGCACACCGTCTGATTGGTATCTGGAGAATGCTTCTTACTTACGTTTGAAGAACTTCACCGTATCCTATGACTTGAGTGATGTTATCAGGAAATGCGCTCACCTGCAAGAACGCAACAGCATGATGTCTGTTTACCTTAGCGGTGAGAACCTCTTCACGATCACGAACTACTCAGGAATGGACCCGGAAACCGGCGGTTGGGATGCCTTGAAGTATCCGGTTTCACGCGTATTCTCTGTCGGAGTCAAATTGACATACTAATCGGGTATTTTAAAAGATATTCATATTAACAAAGGATCAAAATGAAAAGATATATTACAGTATTAGCATTATCCGCATTGGTTTGTAGTTCTTGTAGCGACTTCCTCGACGTTCAGCCGGAAGGAAACGCAACTACAACCTCCTATTTCTTGAATGATCAACAGGCCATTGATGCCATTGACGGATTATATGAAAGATTCCATCAAGAGGGTTGTTACGGCCGTGAATTATTCTGGGAACAGGGAGCCGCATGCGACATTGTTTGGGGACGTACGCGCGGTTATAACTCTTTGGCGACCTTAGCCTATACCGGTGATGAATCTCCTCTAAGAGATGTATTCAGCCGTATGTATTCTACTATGTCCCGTGCGAATTGGATCATCCAAGAATTAGTGAAGAAAGAAAAGGGAACGACGCTGACCGCCGTCGAGAAACGCAGCTTGGGCGAAGCTTACTTCAGTCGCGGCTGGGCACATTATCTGATCGCTTATCGGTACGGTACGGATAAACAAGGAGTACCTTTCGTACGTTACGAGGACTTCCCCGACGATTACGACAACTCCATACCGCCTCAGCAAGCTACCGTTATGGACAATTATAAACTGATCATCGAAGATATGGACAAGGCAATCGCCTACCTTCCAAACTTCGAATCCTATGACGCCGACAACCGGGGCCGGGCACATCAGGCTGCTGCCGTGGCGTTCAAAGCGAAAACTTATGCTTACTGGGCTACTTGGGATGCTACCCAATGGAACAACGTCATCGAGATGGTCAATCAATTGGAGAACAACTACAATCGAGATCTAGCTCCTACATTCGCGGAACTATTCTCGTCTGACTTGAAAGATTATTGGAATGCCGAATATCTCTGGACTATTCCGAGTATCGGCGGCGCACTACCGGGCGGTACCGAATTCCCGGGCATTATCCTTGAGAACAAAGGATGGGGCAAATATAATGGTTGGGGGCAGATGAAGCCCTCTTACGACATCTACGAAGAAATGGCGAAAGATGGTAAAGGTAATGACCGTTTAGTACGCTCAATCTTGGAATACAACCAAGAGTTCCCGTTCTTCGGCGAGACACGCAAATTCTGGTCTACCTCCGACCTTGAAGCTGGTTTCATGATCAATAAATACATGGACGCTTTCAAATACTCAGACCCTGTAGGTGAAGGAGCCGTGAGTGCTAACGGAGACTGGCCTACGGTCCGTGTCAATTTCCCGATCATCCGTTTCGCAGAAATGTTATTGTTCCGTGCCGAGGCATATTTAATGACAGGTCAAGCCGATAAAGCAACCGCAGACATCAACCGTATCCGCCTACGCTCCAACTTGACACCGCTTGCCGGCACCGCCACGATGAAGGATATATATCACGAACGCCGTTGTGAATTGGCTTTTGAGTTTACAGATCATCTATTCGACTTAAAGCGTTGGAACCGTTCTTCCAATACCGACATAAAGACATTGGCCGATAAAGAGTTGAACGCACATCCACGTATCCGCAGATATGAAGACCGGGCGAATCCGGAATCCGCGTTCACGATTATTGGTTATGAAGATTACACCAACAAAAACGCCTATCAAGCGCATATGATGGTATTCCCGTATCCAAGTGAAGAGATTACTAAATCGAATGGTCAATTGAAGCAGAACGAGGGATATTAACCGGCTCCTTTAAACCGATCAAGGTACGAATAAGATTCATTACGGGCTGTCTCAGAAAATGAAACAGCCCATGTTATTTTCTACCGGGTAAAAACGCATATCTCAAATAGGTAGCTTACCTTTGCCTATTGTATACTATATATTAAACAAAAAATATACCATGAGATTAATTCAAACGCTTTCTTCTTGCTTGTGTACAGGAATAATAGCCTTATTCACGGCCTGTAGCCAAGCTCCACAATCCCCCATCGATTCCGTGAATCCGTTTATCGGCACGGGATTTCACGGACACACGTATCCCGGGGCCACGGCTCCTTACGGAGCGGTCCAACTAAGCCCAGACACCCGGAAAGGTAACTGGGACGCTTGTTCTGGCTATCATTACAGCGATTCTACCTTAATGGGTTTCTCCCATACCCATTTAAGCGGTACGGGATGTATCGACCTAGGCGATATCCTATTCCGCCCGTCTCTCCAGACACCTTTAGTGTTCTCGCACTCGGACGAGAAGGCTTCCCCGGGCTACTACTCGGTGAATCTCAAGGAGGCAGGTGTATTAGCGGAACTTACCACGACCCCGCATGTCGGGATACACCGATATACCTATAAAAAAGAGACAGAGGCTACGTTGGTGGTCGATATGGACCATTTATTGGATAACGAATATATGTACGAGGGCTGGGTGAAGCGAACCGGGGATAACGAGCTTACCGGTATGCGGCGTACCCGGGGCTGGGTAGACAATCAATATGTCTTCTTTGTAGCGCAGTTCTCGCAACCCTTCTCTTCCATGGAACAGCCTTCCGAACGGCAAGCCGTACTTACCTTCGATACGACTACCGGAAAACCCATCGTCTGCAAAGTCGGGGTATCGATCGTAAATGAGGAGAACGCCCGTCTGAACCTTGAGCAAGAGACGGATTCCTATGGCTTTGATTTCGATGCCATCCATCAAGCGACACGCTCCGATTGGGAAAAAGAGCTGGACGTTATCACGGTAGAAGGAGGCACCGAAGCCGAGCGCACGAATTTCTATACGGCGCTATACCATAGCAAGATCATCCCGAATATAGCGAGCGACGTGAACGGACAATACCGCCGTCACGACATGAGCGTAGCGACGATCCCGGCAGGTCGCCGCCAATTCTCCACCTTCTCCACTTGGGACACCTTTCGGGCCTGGCATCCGATGATGACTCTGTTGGATACTACCTTGGTGAATGATATGGTACAGTCTCTCTTGGATATGTACGACGCCAGCGGCGAGCTTCCGTTATGGCCCTTATCGGCGGGCGAGACCGGGACCATGATCGGTTATCACTCCACATCGATTATAGCGGACGCTTATTTAAAAGGTATTCGCGGATATGACGCGGAACACGCTCTCGAAGCGATGAAGATCTCAGCGGAGAAGAATAAGAAAGGAGCGGATTATTATATAAAGGAAGGCTTCATCCCGACGAATATCAAGAAAGAATCGGTTTCCTGCCTATTGGAATTTGCCTACGATGATTGGTGTATCGCACAAATGGCGAAAGCTTTAGGACATATGGATGATTATGAGACCTTCATCAAGCGCTCCCAGAATTTTATCAACGTATTCGACGGTAGTACCCGGTTCTTCCGGGGCAAACGGCAGGATGGGAATTGGGAGACTCCTTTCGATCCATTCGCCATCGGACGTTCCTATACGGAGGCTACGGCCTGGCAATATCGTTTCTTTACCCCGCATGACGTATATGGATTGACCCAGTTGTCCGGAGGCCGGGAGGCGTTCATCGCTGATCTGGATAGCTTATTTATGGTTACCTCCGAGGTAGTCGGCGATCTGGTAGACGTTACCGGATTGGTCGGTCAATACGCGCATGGCAACGAGCCTAGCCATCACATGGCTTACCTATATAGCTATGTGGGCCAGCCCTGGAAGACACAGGAATGGACCCGTCGCTTGCTGGACGAGATGTACCAGCCCACGCCGGAAGGCATCATCGGCAATGAGGATTGCGGCCAGATGTCCGCTTGGTATATCTTGAGCAGCCTCGGCTTCTACTCCGTATGTCCGGGTAGCAACCAGTTTATCCTAACGACCCCGTTGTTCGATAAGGCGAACATGAAGCTGGGCAATGGCAAGACATTGGTCATTACCGCCAACCAGCCGGATAAGAACAAGTATATCACGAAGGTTACCTTAAACGGCGAGGAGATATCGCATTGCTACATCACCTACGACCAGTTGATGCAAGGAGGCACACTGGACTTTACGCTCTCGGCAACACCGGACAAGCGTTGGGGAACCGCTCCCGAGTACGCTCCCTATTCCTATACGGAGCAACCTACCGTCTCTATCCCTTACATAGCGAATGATCTGGATTTGTTTGAAGGTGAGATTACGGCGGAACTAAAATCCACGACACCCGAGGCGGTTATCCATTACACGCTTGACGGATCGGAACCGGATGAGAACGCTCCCGTATACAGCGAGCCATTCGTCTTAAAAGAGACCACGATTATCAAGGCCAAAGGATATAAAAAGGGATTCGTACCCAGCCGTACGTACTCGATCCAAGCCACAAAAGCCGTATTACGCCCCGCATTATCCATACAGCCTACGAAGCATGGGGTAGCTTATACTTATTACGAAGGAGAGTTCCAATGGGTAGCCGATCTGCAAAAGGCGAAGGTGGTCGAGACCGGAACAATACCTGAGCCTTCTATCCTGAACGCTAAATTGCCGGATCATTTCGGTTATATCTTCACCGGATATATATACGCCCCGGAAGATGGAGTCTATGAGTTCAGTACCCGCTCGGATGACGGTAGCGTCCTCTATATCGGCAAAGAAAAGGTAGTGGACAATGATGCCTCCCACGCCGCTATCGAAGCGACGGGACGCATCCCCTTACAAAAAGGCTACCACCCCTTCGCCTTGCATTATTTCGAGGATTACGAGGGTGAGTACCTAGGCTGGAGCTGGCGTACGCCAAGCATGTCCAAACTAGACGCGATCCCAACAGAGAACCTTTATATAAATTGATAATATTAAATACTGAATCATATGAGAAGAACAACTCTATCCGTGCTATCCTCCTTAGCCATCCTGCTATCCGGCATGATCGTTCCGGAGGCCGCAGCACAAAGTCGCCGAGACAAAGAACAAACGTATGTACTAGAGAAACCTTACGAGGTCAAGAAACTAGTCCCCCCTACCGGAAAGAAAATAAAGAACGTGATCCTCATGATCGGCGACGGCATGAGCCTTATGCACATGTATTCCGCTTGGACCGCCAACCGGGGCAAGCTCTGGCTGGACAACTCCCAATACACCGGCCTCTCGAAAACCTATTGCGCCAACCGCCTCATCACCGACTCCGGAGCCGGAGGTACCGCACTGGCCACCGGCCATAAAACGAACTACCATATGGTAGGCGTAGACCCGGCAGGCAAACCCTTGGAATCTCTGGCTACCTTGGCGAACAAGAAAGGCCTGTCAAGCGGCATCGCCGTTACCTGTCGCCTATGGGACGCTACGCCCGCCGACTTCTGCTGCCACAATACGGATCGCGACGCCGAGGCCGAGATCGTAGCGGATTACGTGAACTGTGGCGTCGATTACGTATTCGGCGGCGGCTCCAAGCTATTCGAGAACCGTGCAGACGGACGTGATTTGTTCAAGGAATTAAGGGAGAAAGGTTACCAGACTCCCCGTAGCTGGGAGGAACTGGCGAAAATTCAAAAAGGCAAGGTATTCTGCGTTACCGATACCGTAGATACCCCGCTTCCCGCCGAGCGAGGCGATCTCTTGGCTCGTGCCTCGATGAAAGCGATCGATCTGCTGGGACAAAACCCGGAAGGTTTCTTCCTGATGGTAGAGGGCTCCCAATTGGATGATTACGGACATTTCAACGATATCGACCTGTTGATGCAAGAGACACATGATTTCGACCGTACGATCGGACGTATCTTCGAATGGGCCGCCCAAGACGGTGAGACATTGGTTGTCGTAACTGCCGATCACGAGACCGGTGGCCTTACCTTGGTGGACGGGGATCTGAACGAGGGCCGTATCGTCTGTAAATTCTCCACCGGTAGCCACAGCGGTGTCATGGTTCCCGTTTACGCTTTCGGCCCGGGCGCCGAGAACTTCACGGGTATCTTCGAGAATACGGATATCTTCTGGAAGATCAAAAAGCTCCTGAATCTATAATCAAACAGTATTCATCCGATGGAGAGTATAACAGGCCGCTATCCCGCTAGTCAAGTACCGCAATCCTCCCGGTCGGGTACCGCAGTACCCCTGCCCAAGTACCGCAGTACTTTGGCTGAGAGGACAGCAGTACTTGACTAGCAGTACTACGGTACCCGACCGGGAGGACCGTGTTCACCGACTGAGGCGCACCTTCTCCCTCTCTCCCCCAATAAAAATATCATAAGGAATGACAACAAGACGAAACTTCTTAAAGCAATCCCTTCTCGCAGCAGGTGCGGCCTCCGTTCCCGCCGGGAACCTTTTAGCGCAAGAGAAAATGGAAGAGAAACGACCCAAGTACAATCTTCCTTACAAGAACACCTACCTGAAGGAACCCTTCGTGACCGAGAATGAGTTCCGGACAGCGAGACCGGAGACCATCACGCCCGGAACCTTCGAGGAGGCCAAGCAAATCCTCCCGGACCCGACTTGGAGCGGACACGAGAAGGAAATCGAGATGTACTGGAAGGCTTGGCAAATCGGCATCGGCAACATCAAGGCCCCTGAACCAGATTCCGGTTTCGTATGCAGTTACCTCGATGTCGCCTACAACGGCAATATCTTCATGTGGGACTCCGCCTTCATGATGATGTTCGCCCGTTTCGGTACCCGCTTCTTCCCCTTCCAACGTACGTTAGATAATTTTTACGCCAAACAACATCCGGACGGTTTCATCTGCCGGGAGATCAAGGCGGACGGAGCGGACTGTTTCGAGCGTTACGATCCGACCAGCACCGGACCGAATATCCTCCCTTGGAGCGAGATCGTCTATTATAAGCAGTTCGGCGATATGGACCGCCTACACAAGATATTCCCCGCCCTTTGCGCTTATTATAAATGGTTGAAGCTAAACCATACGTGGCGCAACGGTACGTATTGGACCAGCGGTTGGGGTACCGGCATGGACAACATGCCCCGGGTGGAACCGAAATACAATCCGATATACAGCCACGGCCATATGATCTGGCTGGACGTTTGCTTGCAACAATACTTCACCGCCGGGCATCTGCTTGAGATGGGTTTCTATCTGGAGCGTTGGCAGGAGATCGAGGAGTTCGAGGACGAGCAGAAGATGCTAAAGAAGTATATCAACGAGAACCTATGGGACGAGAAGGAGCATTTCCTTTTCGATCAATACGCCGACGGAAGCCTTTCCTCCACCAAGGGAATCTACGCATACTGGGCCTTATTGACCGATGTCCTATCCAAGGAACGCATGGACGCTTTCGTGGCCGAGCTGGATAACAAGGAGACATTCAACCGCCTGCACCGCGTCCCTTCCCTTGCCGCCAACCATCCTAAATACAAGGATAACGGCCGCTACTGGCAGGGTGGCGTATGGCCGGGAGCGAATTATATGGTGATTACCGGCCTATTGCAACAAGGCTACCGTAAATTGGCTTACGAGATCGCACGCAACCATTACGATAACGTCCTAAAGGTGTATAAGAATACCGGTACGTTCTGGGAATACTACGCTCCGGAGCATGAGGAGCCGGGCTTCATGGCTCGCCCGAATTTCGTGGGCTGGGGCGGACTGGCACCGATCTCCGGCTTGATCGAGCAAATCTTCGGCATCCGCTCCAATGTGTACGAGAAGAAATTGACCGTAGACGTGAACTTGACGGAGGCTTATGGTATCGACCGTTATCCTTTCGGCCTCGACGGTCTGGTAGCGATCAAAGTCAAGGCCCGTTCTTCCGCTACCCAAGAGCCGCAGGTAGAAATTACCAGCGACGTCCCCTTGGAACTAACCGTCCTTTGGGGCGACAAACAGAAGACGGCTAACGTAAAACCCGGCACGCGAACCGTATAAGACAGCAAATCCATAAACATCCAGTTGTAGAGACGGGGCGTGCCCCGTCTCTACAACTGGACTCAAAAAACAATTAGTATATGAAACAGATTCTATCCTTATTTATCACCTCCCTCGCCCTCTGTACGGCTTGCACCTCCCCGAAGGGATCGGACACAGTTCAAGTAGCGGAGACAACCACGGAGCAGACGATTCAGAAAGCCTCCTCCGCAATTCATTACAACGCCTTCTCGCACAATGATTATTGGCGGGAGAGACCTCTGCTGGACGCCTTGTCCTTCCGCTTCAACTGCGTGGAGGCCGATCTGTGGCTGATCGATGGCGAGCTATACGTTTCCCATGATCGCCCGGAACCCAACCCGGCCATTACCTTCGAGAACCTATACCTCAAGCCGCTCGTGGCCCGCATACAAGCGAATGGAGGTAAGGTCTATCCCGATAGCGATCGTCCTTTCTACCTGATGGTGGATTGCAAGGCACAAGGCGAAGAGATGTACAAGCTATTAAAGAAACAGATGGAACCTTACAAGGAATATTTCTGTTCCGTCGATAACGGCGAATATAAAGAAGGTGCCGTCCTCTTCTTCCTTTCCGGTGACCGTCCGAAGAGCAGCCTGCCGAAAGAGAACAGCCGCTTCACCTTCCTCGACGGACAAATAAAGGATCTGGGACAGGGCATCCCTGCTTCCCTCGCTCCGGTCATAAGCGATAATTACTCCGATTTCTTCACTTGGAAAGGCGAAGGTGAGATGCCCGCCGACCAACTACAGAAGATGCGTGAGATCATCCGGAAAGTCCACGATGAGGGAAAACTATTCCGTTGGTGGGGCGCCCCGGATACCGAGCAGTTCAAACGCTTCTTCATCAAAGAAGGCGTAGACTTGGTAGGTGCCGATGACCTGAATGGGTTATACAACGTATTGAACGAGCGTTAAACGAGAAAATTACAATAGGCATTATAAGGTTGTTACAATGGGCATTCTAGCATCTTTACAACAGGCATCGTAACAGCCTTATAATGCCCATCATAGTTTTAACATATCACAACCGCTTTTATTCCAACCAAGGCTGCGGATTCAGCTTCGTCTTTTCCTTCCACAATTGGAAATGAAGGATCGTGGAATTACCGTCCTCCGGATCCGAATAGATCCTTCCGATCGCTTGACGGGTAGAGACCCGGTCGCCCGCTTTTACATATACCTGACTCAAATTGCTATAAACCGTCAAGTAGTTACCATGACGAACGATTACGGAATTATTATACCCCGGCACCACGAACACACGCGTCACCTCCCCATTGAATACCGCACGGGCATCCGCCCCGGGTGAGGTCTGGATATCGATACCACTATTACTGGTACGAACATATTTCAACTCCTGATGCTGTTGCTCGCCGAATGTAGAGACGATCGTATGTCTTCCGGCCACCGGATACGGCAAACGTCCCCGGTTATTGGCGAAGTTATCGGACAATTGCTTCTCCGCCTTTGTCATCGCATAGCCCCCTTTCGTATCTGCCACACGTTCCTCACGGATCGGCTCGTTTTTACTCTCCGGTACGGGTTTACCCTTAGCGGCAGCTTGTTCACGGGCACGACGCTCACGTTCCGCACGTTCACGGGCGGCTTTCGCCTCGGCCTCGGCACGGGCGATCTCCTCGGCGATCTGCTTCTCTATCTGTCGGTTTAAAGCCTCGGCTTGACGACGCTTCTTTTGGAGATCCGCCTTCAAATCCTTTTGTCTCTTATTCAATAGCTGGACTTCCTCTTTCTGAGAAGCTTCCTCACTTTCTAGCTTCTTACTCTCTTCTTGACGAGTTCCTAAAAGAACACGCTTCTCGGCACGGGTCTTCTCCATCTCAGCTTGCTTGCGGCTGATCTCGGCCTGCTTTTCAACGATGTCATTCGCTTGCCGCTTCTGCCAATCCGCATATTCCCGCAAATACCGCATACGCCGCATGGATTGAGAGAAACTCTCGGCGGATAGGATAAACAACAATTTATCTTGCGAGCTATGGCGTTTATAAAGCCCTCGCATCGATTTACCGTAATTCGTCTGCTTATCGCCCAGTTCCCGTTTTAAGGTGCGCAACTGGCCTTGGATATTCAAGATATCTTTCTCGATCTCATCCAGCTCTTGATTCAATAAACTGATGACTTTCTTACGCGAAAGAATTTGTTTGGAAAGTAGATTCAAACGGTTCAGGGAAGTTTTAGCAGTCTGGGCCGTCTCTTGTAATAATTTATTCGTCTCCTCGATATCGGCCAACGCCTCCTTGCGCTGCTGCTCCAACTGACGGACAGCGGCGGATTTCTGACCGTAAACCACGGTAGATAAAGACAATGCCAATAGAACGATCCAGACGTACCTCATGATAGATTATTGATTCAGATTCGTAATCGTTTTCAATACTTGCGCAAAGGTAATACGCTTATATTTAGAAGGAACCGAAAAATCCAACTTGAGCGGCTCGTCCAGTTGGATACGGGAGTAATGGATCTTCACCCCACCCTCGGGATTCCCGTTCTTCAACACCTGCACATCCATCAACATCGGGAACGGCTGCCGATCCACCAAGCGAAAATCCTCGTACAGCCATTGCAAGGCATAACGATCGGAAGGATCCGCTACATAGGTAGAGAGAAGTTTCTCCTCGCCGTCCGCCTTAAAGGTATAGAATAACCCCATGGCATCCTTGGTCTTGATCTCGGCTACCGGGCCTTCTTGATTCAGCTTAAAACGATTATAATGCTTACGGGAAACGCCCTGCTCCCCCGGGATAAACAGATGATTCGTGAAAAGAGCCTGCAAATTGTAGAAGTTGAACTCGATCGGAGTCTGCCCTTGCAAATTGGAATAATTCTCGATCATATAGCGTTTATTCATGCGGTCTACCACCTTGATCGTATCCCGGCTCAACTCGATACGGAAGATCTCGATCCCGAGAAAAGGTTGTACCGACAGTTGGAAAGCACTATCCTTGACCATCTTCATATCCACCCGAGAGCTCATTTGCTTACCAGGGATATCCAGATCCACGTTCAACCGGGCCGTCAAGGTACGGAACTGGAAGGATTGATCCTCCACCGACTGGAAGAACTCATTATGAGCCTTCACGCTAGCGGATTCCACCGTCCCGACTTTCTTGGACGATTTACAGCCTGTCAACATCGAAAGTAAAAGACCTCCACATAACAGGAAGGTCAAGAAATAGTCTCTTTTCATTTCGCGTTCTCGTCTTCTATATATTGTTGCTCGGCGATCTTACGGTTCAAGATCTCGGAATCCTTCCCCATCTCTTTCGCCTTTTTCCATTGCTCCACCGCTTTTTCCTTATCACCGTTCATGAAAAGGATGTCCCCATAATGATCCACGAGTTCGGCGCTCTTTGTCTTATCTTTCTCCAAAGCGCTCTCGATATAGATTTTCGCCAAGGTATAGTTTCCTTGTACGAAGAAGATCCAAGCGTAGGTATCCAGATACGTGGCGTTGTCCGGTTCCAGCTTGATACATTGGGCGCTCATACGTTCCGCCTTTTTCAAGTCTTTCTTCTCCAAAGAAAGGAAGTAACTGTAGTTGTTCAGTACGACCACGTTCTTGTCATTATACTTCAACGCCTCATCGTACGCTTTATACGCTTGATCCAATTGCCCCATCTGGTAATAAATATCACCGATCTGACCGTAGAAATCCGATTTCAGCGGCAGGTTCTCCTTCGGAATGATATTCAAGCCCGCATAATAGGTATTCAAGGCTTCTTGATATTTCTGTTGTTGGTAGTAAGCGATACCCAGATAGAAGTAATATTCCGGCGACTCGGGGAAAAGCTCCATACAAGCCGTACAGATACGGATGACCTCCGGGATATCCTCCCCTTTCAAAGCCAGATTCAGCAATTGCTGCCAAGCCCCGGCGTTACCCGGTTCCATCTCTGTTACCAACTGGAACTGGAATTTCGCCTCCTCTGTCTTTCCTTGGGCCATCAAGAGACCGCCATACATCAGTTTTAAGTCGATATCCTCCGGATGTTGCTCCAAAAGAGTTTGGAATAAATGGTTCGCATTCTCAGTTCCTTGCTTCGTTTGTTGCAGTTTCAAGATATACCGGGAAAGGATGTTCACTTTCGTCTCCACGTCCAGCTTCTCGTTTACCAAAGCGCTGCGGATTTGTTGCTCGGCGGCCTCCTTATCCCCTTTCGCCTCGTAGTAATTGGCCATAGAGACGATATAATAAGGGTCGGTCGGATCAATCTCATTCGCTTTTTGATAGCAAGCCAAAGCCTTGTCCATCTCCCCGTTTTCCAAATGAAGATCGCCCAATACGATCTGGTAACGGGCCTCCATAGGATATTTAGCCGCTAGCTTCTCGATCTCCTTGAAAGCCTCTTCCGGTTTCTCCAACTGGACGTACAGTTTGTATTTCTGCATGGAGATCGCCTCGTTCATACCCATAACCGACTCCAACGCATCATAAGCCTCGATCGCCTTCCCGATCTCGCCGGCTTGCGTCAAGGCATCGGCCAGATAATAATTCAGCTCCTCCTTCTCCGGATAATCACGAACCAATTCCTCGTACTCCTCGGCGGCTTCGCCATACATGCCCAGATTCCGGGTGATAGACGCCAATGCCATTTTATACGTGAAATTATCCTTGCTGTTGGCCACGGCTCTTTTCAACATCTCGACCGCTTTCTCCGGACGGTTCAACTGTACATAAAAAGAAGAAAGCTCATACAAGACCGGAGCCGCCGTAGAGTCAATCTCCAAGCAATGGTTGAAGGCATCATAAGCGGCGTCGAATTTCCCGGCGTTCTTCAAGTTCAAGCCCTCATAAAAGAAGTAATCGAACTTACGTTGATCCTTCTCCGTTTCTGTAGCACCAGCCGGGAGCACAGCGACCAACGAGAGGAAAGAGATGAGATATATCAGTTGCTTAAACATCCTATTATTCTTGTTAACCTTATTATTCTTATTCTTTTCCGGTATGACCGAATCCCCCGGCTCCCCGCTCCGTATCATCCAACGTCTCCACGGGTTCCCAATCCACATGGCTATGAGCGGCTATAACCATTTGGCAGATACGCTCACCATCATTCACCGTAAAAGGCTCGGAAGATAGATTCACGAGAATGATACCGATCTCCCCCCGATAATCGGCGTCGATCGTACCCGGCGTATTCAGCAGGGTTATCCCATGCTTTAAAGCCAGCCCGCTACGCGGACGCATCTGGGCCTCATAGCCTTCCGGCAGCGAGATATAAAGTCCGGTCGGGATTAATTTACGTTCCAACGGTTTCAACACAACCGATTCCGACAAATTCGCCCGGATATCCATCCCGGCAGATAAAGGAGTCGCATAACCCGGCAGCGGGTGATGCGATTTATTGATAATTCTTACTTTCATACTTGCAAAGATAAACAAATTGTCAATAGTCAATCAATTAACCCAATCCCCGTTCTCTTTTATTAACTGAACTAAACGTTCTACAGCGTCTTCCTCGGGGATATTCTTGAGGACACATTCCTTACCTTTATACAGGCTGATTTGTCCACGTCCGGCACCCACATAACCATAGTCGGCATCGGCCATCTCGCCGGGGCCGTTTACGATACAGCCCATGATACCGATCTTCAAGCCTTTTAAATGGGAAGTAGCCTCCTTGATACGGGCGATCGTTGTTTGCAGGTCGTACAAGGTACGTCCGCAACTCGGACAAGAGATATATTCCGTCTTACTGATACGGGTTCTTGTAGCCTGCAAGATCCCGAACATACAGCGATCCGAGACAACCGCCTCGCATCCCTCATTGTGCAGCATCAAGCCATCCCCAAAACCATCCAGCAAAAGCGTACCGAAATCGGCGGCGGATTTCAGTTGCAACAACTCCACATCCGTCTCCCGGAAATCACGATGCAAGACAACCGGCACGTCACAACCCGCCATCAGCAATTTATGCATAGCCGCACGTTGCGAGCCAACCCCATTCCGATGATGTGTACTTAATAAAACCACCACGGTCTTATCCGCTTTCAAGATCTCCAACATACGATCCGTAAGATCCATATACGTCAGACGGATAAACTTAAGCGGACAATCGTAATCCTTTAACTCCTCCGCTTCCGAGGCGATGAAGCAAGGAAAAGCATTCGGACGCTCTTTCCAAAAATGAGCGTCTACCAATAAACGGAAATTATCCGGCAAATTATCCGGATCTTCCTTTCCTATATATATATAGTCCGGCAAGGACAAATGATCAAACTCAAAATCCCCGTTACTACGATCGGAGATCACGACTGGCGGGAAAGTACCTCCGATACCCTCCACCACACGGCTTATACGACGGCATGTCGCCACCGTATCGAAACCGGGAGCCATCGAAGCCTCGATAGGACGATGATTTTCCCGTTCCCTAATATAATCCACCAATTTACGCGCTACCGGCATTTCCGCCTCGGGGTCCTCACTCAAGGAAACCCGGATCGTATCACCGATACCGTCACATAGAAGCGTACCGATTCCGACAGCGCTCTTGATACGCCCGTCCTCACCGTCACCCGCCTCCGTTACCCCAAGGTGCAAGGGGTAATGCATATTCTCGGCCTCCATCGTACGAACCAACAACCGCACGGTCCTTACCATGACAACGGTATTGGAAGCCTTAATCGAAATAACCACATCCGGGAAATTCTCCTCCCGGCAAATGCGAAGAAACTCCATACAACTCGCTACCATCCCCTCGGGCGTATCACCATAACGGCTCATGATACGATCGGAGAGCGAGCCATGATTCACACCGATACGAATAGCGGTGCCATGTGCCTTACAAATATTCAAGAAAGGGACGAACCGCTCACGGATCTTCTCGATCTCGGCGGCATATTCCTCATCCGTATATTCAAGATGGCTGAATGTCTTTACCTTATCTACATAGTTTCCCGGATTGATACGTACCTTTTCCACCTCACCGGCGGCGGCATCAGCCGCTCTAGGATTAAAATGGATATCAGCGACCAAAGGAGTCGTATACCCTTGTTCATTCAATTGTTTACGAATCTCGCCCAAGTTTCGGGCTTCCCGTTCCCCCTGTGCCGTAAAACGCACATACTCAGCTCCCGCCTCGATCATACGGATCGCTTGAGCTACCGCCGCCTCCGTATCCATCGTTGATACATTAGCCATGGATTGAATACGGATAGGATTCTCACCTCCCATGGGTGTGTCACCGATTTGGGCAACGGATGATTTACGGCGGTTGTAATTAAAGTAAGCCATTGTTAATTGAAAATTGAGAATTGAAAATTGAGAATGAGTGTTGAGAACTGAAAACCTAAAGAGAGACTTTCTCCTTAATTTTCAATTCTCAACTTTCAACTTTCAATTAATTAGTTTTGTATTTAAAAGAAACCTTAGCCAACTCCTCGTTAGCCTTCACGATTTTCTTCTTCAAATCCTCCTTATAAGCGGATAGCTTCTCCTGAAGTTGCTCGTCGCCGACGGCAAGCATCTGCACCGCAAGGATACCAGCGTTCAAAGCGCCATTGATGCCGACAGTAGCCACAGGGATTCCCGGAGGCATCTGTACGATAGCCAACAAGGCATCCATACCGTCCAGCGTAGAGTTAATAGGCACGCCGATCACGGGAACCGTCGTCATGGAAGCGATCACACCGCAAAGATGAGCGGCCATTCCGGCAGCGGCGATGATAACCTTGATTCCACGTCCTTTAGCTCCTTTGGCGAAAGCCTCCACCTCAGCGGGAGTACGGTGTGCGGATAGAGCATGCATCTCGAACGGGATCTCCATCTCATCCAAGAACTTAGCCGCCTTCTCCATAACGGGTAGATCCGAGGTACTACCCATGATAATACTTACAACAGGTGTCATTCTTATTTAGCGATTAATTTTTGATAGTCTTCAGCGGATAATAGTTCCTCCAACTCAGAAGCGTCCGTAAGAGAAATCTTGATTAACCAACCTTTACCATAAGCGTCTTCATTAACCAATTCAGGAGCGTCTTCCAATTCAGCGTTTACTTCCAAAACCTCTCCGCTAACCGGCATGAAAAGATCGGAAACAGTCTTAACAGCTTCAATCGTACCGAACACCTTTTCTTGAGCGACGGTCTCCCCCTCTGTCGTAATGTCTACATAAACGATCTCACCTAGCTCGCCTTGAGCGTAATCAGTAATACCAACATAAGCTACGTCACCTTCTACACGAATCCACTCATGGTCTTTTGTGTACTTTAAATCTGCAGGAAAATTCATAATTTTAGTGTTTTTATTAGATGAATAAATAGATATAACTCATTAATGAGGCTACAAAGGTACATATAAATCCCAGACAAAACCCCGCATATACCTGCATTGGTGTATGCCTTTTTAAAAAGATACGCGAGGTACCTAATAAACCAGCCACGATCAACACGACTATAAAAGCCCAGTAGGGATTTATCATATGGATACGCGCCACTCCCATAACACCGCCCAGTAACCCGCCGATACCAATGGCATGCGCGCTAATCTTCCAAGCAAAATTGATGCATAAGGCGATTACCAAGGCTACGCAAGCCCCGATCAGCATCGCTAACAACCAAAACGGCATCAGCATCTTATACAGGAAAAAGATACATACCAAGATGGAAGTGATAAAAATCAGATAAGGAACCACCCGCTCCTTCCGGTCGGAAAGCTCTATATCGCCGGCCGCGCCATTTTTCACCAATAAGAAGATGAAAAGCCCGGGAACTATCGCTGTCGAAATAAAGGTACCTCCGGCAATCAGCAGCTTCACAGGTAACGGGTAAATGGCGAGAAATGTAAACATCAACGCCAACACGATCCCATAGGTTACCATAAGCAACGGATGGAACACGAAGGATATTATATTCGAGAATAGTTTCATACGCTTTTATATTTCTTTTCTCAGACGAGCTACCGGAATCCCCAGTTGCTCCCTGTATTTCGCTACCGTACGCCGGGCGATGACATACCCTTTTTCTTTCAGGATCGTAGCCAACTCCTCATCGGTCAACGGTTTTCGTTTGTCTTCGGCATCTACATGTTCTTTCATGATCTTTTTCACCTCACGGGTCGAGATCTCCTCGCCGGTATCGGTCTGCATAGACTCGGAGAAAAAGTATTTCAACGGATAAATACCGAAATTCGTTTGCACATATTTACTGTTACTTACCCGGGAAATAGTGGAGATATCATATCCCGCACGCTCCGCTACGTCTTTCAAGATCATGGGATGGAGGGTAGCCTCATCGCCTGTCAGGAAAAAGTCCCGTTGTAAATAGATAATCGCCTCCATGGTACGCTGCAAGGTCTCATTACGTTGCTTGATAGCGTCGATGAACCACTGGGCGGAATCCAACTTTTGTTTCACGAACTGTACGGCATCCCGCCTCTCAGCGGTTTGGTTCGCCTTATTCGCCGTATAATCCTGAAACATCTCGGCATACTCCCGGTTGATACGCATATCCGGTACCCCCCGGTTATTCATGCTCAAGATAAGCTCTCCATTATGCGCTTCCACCACGAAATCCGGGATGATCTGGCTCATCGCCACTTCCATAGAACCACCCCAACTACTTCCGGGTTTCGGATTTAACATAGTAATCTCGTGAATGACCTTCTTTAACGTTTCCTCATCGATATCGAGACCTCGTAAGATCTTATCGTAATGTTTGCGGGTGAACTCCTCGAAATATTCGGTCAAAACACGAATCGCCAAATTTGTAACCGGAGTATTCTCCTTCTTATCCAGCTGGATCAACAGACATTCTTTCAAGTCACGGGCACCTACCCCGGCAGGCTCAAAATCTTGGATGATATTCAAGATAGACTCGATCTCTTTCTCATCTACCTCTTGTCCGGCTTGGAAGATCAAATCGTCCGCTATCGCCGAAAGGTCCCGGCGCAAATAACCGTCATCATCGATATTTCCAATGATATACTCCGCTATTTTCATTTGCTTATCCGGTAAATCCCTTAACCCGAGCTGCTGTAACAGAAACTCATTCAAGGATTGGCTTACGGAGAAGGGGACATCCTCTTTCCGTTCCGCACGCTCGGTCATTTCCCGTAGCTTATAATCAGGTATATCGTCTTCCGTTAAATAATCTCCCAAAGAAAGGTCGGTCTCAGTATCAACAGAAGGGATCTCTTCTCCCCCCTCCTCGCTTTCAGTTCGTTCAAAATCATCAACAGGCTCTTTTCCTTCCTCCAAGGCTGGGTTATCTTCCAGCTCATGCTTCACACGTTCTTCCAACTCGATCGCGGGAAGCTCCAGAAGCCGTATCAACTGTATCTGCTGAGGGGATAGCTTTTGCTGTAACTTTTGTTGTAACTGTTGCTTTAACATAATCTAAATCATTGCACTGTAAGGGTAGGACAATCACCCGCCCTCTTATTTATCAACATGCAAATATAAGTTTTTAGTTTTAACAGTACAGCTATTAAACTATAATAGTTCTAAACAAGGTGCATGATGGACCCTAGCGACTTTAAAATCCTTCCTTCACGATCCGTTTGATCGGGAGGAAGAATCGTTCGATCAGACGTAATTCTTCCGTTACGATCTCTGCGGAGGCTTGCGTCTCGGGCGAGACGGGCAGGTCGATACCGTAATTGGTTCTCAGGCCCTCTGGAAAATCGATATCCGCCGTATAGTACTCGTCGGTGGGGACCAATGAGATATTCGATACCACGCCGTTTACCACGCCAAACTCCTGATCTGGGAAATTGGAGAAACGGACGATCGCCCGCTGGCCTCTTCGGACTTTTCCCGAGCGTGCTATCGGTATGCGCACCTTCCCCACCAGCCGGCTCTCGCCTTGCGGCACGACGGTGAAAGCCACCTCTCCGGATGGGATATACTGGTTCTCGTTCCAGTACTTGGTGAAAGTCACGACACCCCCTACCGGGGCGATGAGGCAATAACGCAACCTCCACTCGTTCATGCTGTTCAGCAATTGTTCCCGGGCGATCTGTAATTCCTGCCGTAGCGTAAATTCTTTCTCGCTCCGCTCCAGCGTCAGATCCAGCAAGGATTGCTCTTGCTCCCCGATCTGTATCCGGAGATTCTCGGCCGAGGCTGCCGCCCCTTCCAGCGAATAACGGCTTTGCAGCAGGGAAGCCCGTGCGGTCTCATGCTCGTAGGAGGAAATCACGGACCGGCTATACAATAATGAATCCCGGGCGTATTGCCGCCTTGTCAAGGCGAATTGCTCCGAGAGGGTCTTCCGCTGCCGTTCGGTCTCGTTATAGTAAGCCTTATACAACGCTATCTGTTTGCGGATGGAGGCCATTTTTTGCGGATAATAATCGATCTCCCTGTAATTGATGCAGGCATGGAGCGCCGAGAGTAGTCCCGAGTAAGCCGCTTGCATATCTCCCAGCGATAGCTCCTTGTACTTTGATAATGCCTTGTCCAAGCTATCCACGTCGCTTCCGGATCGTTCCAACACCTTATCCAGATAGATGGCATCGTCCGTGTCGGCGTGATTCTCTATGACCGCC
>NZ_QTLZ01000021.1:0-334 GCF_003635425.1 Parabacteroides sp. AF27-14 | reverse complement strand
CAGATAGATGGCATCGTCCGTGTCGGCGTGATTCTCTATGACCGCCAGCCAATCCCCCTCCCTTACCGGGCGATTATCCCTGACGAGCAGCTCCTGTATCTTTCCCGCTGCCCGTGTCACTACCGCCGTCGCGGGATGTTGCCCCGTCAATGTCATGTCTGCCGTGATCACGTCAGGATATTTGAAGAAACAGCTTCCCACCAGCAATGTCACGACCACGAGGAACAGCAGCGTTATCCCCCACCGTACGATCCAGGCCGGCACTTGCCCCATCACCTCCAGTACCTCCTCGCTCCTCAGTTCTATGTCCTTATTTCTCTTCTCCAACTAATTT
>NZ_QTLZ01000020.1:0-82897 GCF_003635425.1 Parabacteroides sp. AF27-14 | reverse complement strand
TTGTCGGTGATACTGCAATATCCCATCCCGGATATTCTCCCATTTCAAATGCGCAAGATCCACAAACGCTATCCCGCTGAACGCAAACATCAACCGAACGGTCAACTGTACACGCCGCAAGGATTGATCCTCCAATTCAGCATTAAACATACGCTCCAGCATCTCTTGCGGCAACGCCTTCTTCCGCTTGCTCTCAACGCCCGTGAAAACATCCTTGAACAGGTTGGGTACAAAGGGAGCCTCGTTCGCCTCCACGGCCAAGTTATAAATGTGACGAATCCGACGCATATAGGTGGACACCGTATTCAACGAACGGCCCTTGTCCAACAACCATGACTGATAGCACAAAAGCCTGTTCCTATTAATATAGGCATAAGGAATCGCCTCCATACCGCAAAAGCACTTGAACGAGTTCAAGGCATCTTGATAACTCTTCGCCGTGGAATACCGTTTTTTCTCACGCAGACAAGCCATGTAGATGGACAGGCCCATAACAAAATCTTCTTCTTTTTTCATATCTTCTCCTTAATAAAAAAGCCAAAAATACTACCTTTGTACACTGTGTAAATAAAATCTATACAGATGAAGCAACACCTACGACCGATTATGTTTGTCGGAACCTGCTCTGATGCGGGTAAAAGCGTTATCAATGCGGCGTTTTGCCGTATTTTCAAGCAAGATGGTTATCAACCGGCACCGTTCAAGGCACAAAATATGTCCCTCAATTCCTACTCTACCCCGGAAGGCGGCGAGATGGGCCGGGCGCAAGTCGTACAAGCGGAGGCCTGCGGTATTTCCCCGCATACGGATATGAACCCGATATTACTAAAGCCGACAAATGATAAAAGCTCACAAGTCGTATTAAACGGAAAGCCAGTCGGCAATATGTCCGCCAAGGATTATTTCGGGATACAAAACCAGAAGGAGGAGCTATTTAAGGAAGCTATCGAAGCCTTCAACCGTCTGGAAGCTCGCTATAACCCGATCGTATTGGAAGGAGCCGGAAGCATCTCCGAACTAAACCTGCGAGACCGGGATATCACCAATATGCGTATGGCGATGAAAGCCGGCGCCTCCACCTATCTGATCGCAGATATAGACCGGGGGGGCGTATTCGGCTCTGTATATGGAACGATCGCTTTATTACGACCGGAGGAACGAGCGTTAATGAAAGGGGTTATCATCAATAAATTCCGTGGAGACGCTTCTTTATTCGAGGAAGGACGGAGCCTGTTAAAGGAATTGACCGGGATTCCCGTGGTAGGCGTAATCCCATGGTTTCGGGATATCAAGATAGAGGAAGAGGATTCCGTAGCGTTGGATATGAAAAATAACACTTATAAAGACGGGAAAATCAATGTAGCTATCATCCTGCTGAAACGAATGTCTAATTTCACGGATTTTGATGTATTGGAGATGGACCCCCGTTTCAATCCTTATTATACCAACAATATCGATGAGATAGAGAAAGCCGACATCATCCTGCTCCCCGGCTCAAAGAATACGTTATCGGACTTACAAAGCCTGCGGGCCAATGGGATAGCGATGGCGATTATCCGGGCGCATAAAGCGGGTAAAAAGGTGATCGGTATTTGCGGTGGCTATCAAATGATGGGAATCCGCTTGGAAGATCCGGAAAGTATCGAGGGAAATATCCCGGCGATTCCCGGTCTCGGTCTTCTGCCTCAATGCACGGTCATCGAGCAGGAGAAGATCACGAGACAAAGCGACTTTGCTTTCCTCCCCTCCTCGGAGAATAAGGATTGTAAAGGATACGAAATACATATGGGACGAACCACCCTATTGGGTGACGCCCCCGAACAGCCCGTAGCCCGACTGGAAGACGGACGAACGGACGGATATTACCTCAACAACCGATGCTGGGGAAGTTATATGCATGGTATCCTTGATAATCCGGCCGTATTGGACAACTTAGCTGAAGGCTTTGACACGGAAACGACTACAGGTACTTTCGATTATGCCGCTTTTAAGGAAGAGCAGTATGACAAACTCGCCGCCCTCGTAAGGGAGCACGTGGATATGGAATATATTTATAACAGTATTAAAAACTAATATCATGAACAGACGTACTTTTATGCAAAAAACCGGACTTATCATGTCCGGACTTACTTTATCGCCGCTTATCGGTAAATCGTATTCCTCCATATACGGACAAACCGCCCCTAGCAACAAAGTAAAAGTAGCCCTCATCGGATGCCGTAGCATGGGATACGGGGATTTGAATACTTTTCTTGATTATCCGGAGACGGAATGCGTGGCTCTTTGCGATGTCGATGACGAATGGTTAAACAAACGGGCTGCCGACGTTGAGAAGAAAACAGGGAAAAAAGTACCTCACTTATATAAAGACTGGCGACGAGTAATCGATAATAAAGACGTAGATGTAGTCATTATCGGTACGCCGGACCATTGGCATTGCCTTCCGACGGTCTGGGCTTGCCAAGCGGGAAAAGACGTATATGTAGAGAAGCCGCTCTCCAATACGATCGAGGAATGCAACCTGATGGAAAAAGCCGCCCGTAAATATAACCGGATCGTACAGGTAGGCCAATGGCAACGTAGCGACCCGCATTGGGACGAGGCGGCTAATTTCTTGAAAGCCGGAAATATCGGACGGATCCGTACGGTCAAGGTCTGGGCTTACCAAGACGGCAAGCCGACACTTCCGGTTAAACCGGATTGCGACGTTCCCGCCGGTGTGGATTACGATATGTGGCTAGGCCCGGCTCCTAAACGTCCGTTCAATCCTTATCGCTTTCATTATAATTTCCGTTTTTTCTGGGACTATGCCGGAGGCTTGATGTCGGATTGGGGCGTACATTTACTGGATTATGCCCTTGAGGGAATGAACGCGGGCCTTCCCAGCCGTGTATTCTCAGGCGGTGGCAAGTTCGCCTATCCGAACGACGCTATGGAGACACCCGATACTTTAATGGCGACTTATACCTACGATGATTTTAATATCATCTGGGATCACGCTTGCGGAATCAATCACGGACTCTATAACCGTAAGGAAGGATTAGCGTTCTATGGGGAGAATGGTACGATGGTACTCGACAGGGCCGGTTGGGAGGTCATACCAGTCGTATCCAATAACGTAGCCCGCATGGAAGCCGTTCCTTTCAAGAAAGGAGAAGGCAAAGGACTTTATAATCACGTGGGAAACATGTTGAGTTGCATTAAAAGCCGTGAGCTTCCGAACGCCGATGCCGCTATCGGTGCCCGTGTAGCGAAGATGGCTCATCTGGCGAATATCTCCTGCCGGGTTCAACGGGAAGTCCATTGGGATGATAAAAACAATTTGTTTGTCGGCGATAACGAGGCTACCGCCTTGTCGAAAGCCTATTACCGGGCACCTTGGGAATTACCTAAATTGTAACAATCGCAGCATAACGTTAAAATTTTGACAAACAATAAACAATGCCCTAGTAAGCTTGTTAGAACTATAAAAAACGAACAATACGTTTAATTCTAAATTAATACAGCTATGGCAAAAGAAAGCGTCAAAATTTTAAGAGGGAAATTGGATGTCGACAATTTATTATCTCAACTAAACGCCGCGTTAGCGGAAGAATGGCTAGCATACTATCAATATTGGGTAGGAGCCTTGGTCGTTGAAGGAGCCATGCGTTCCGACGTACAAGGTGAATTCGAGGAACATGCCGAGGAAGAAAGGCATCACGCCCAATTATTGGCAGACCGGATCATCGAATTGGAAGGAGTTCCGGTACTTGATCCGAAACAATGGTTTGAATTAGCCCGATGCAAATATGATTCACCGACAGACTTTGACGTAGTAAGCCTTCTGAACCAGAATGTCGCCTCCGAGCGTTGCGCCATCTTGCGTTATCAAGAAATCGCTAAATTCACGGACGGCATCGACTTCACGACTTGTGATATCGCTAAGCATATCTTAGCTGAGGAAGAAGAACACGAGCAAGATCTGCAAGACTATTTGACAGATATCGCACGTATGAAAAAATCTTTCCAGAAATAATTTAGGAAAGGGAAAACTCTTTACAACAAAAATCCCTTGAGAGAATGTCTTAGAGACATTCTCTCAAGGGATTTTAATTTCAAGCACATTAATGCTTTGTCCCATGCAACAAAGCGTCATATAATAAGGCATCCGCCACTTCCAAAGCGATTTCCTCATCTTTCAGATTCCTCAAGATCGTCAAGCCGAACTCAAACATAAAACCCGGCCCCTTGCTTGTGATGATATTTCCATCCTGCTCTACTCCATTATCCGTAGGGGTAGCGCCTACCATTGTTGGCTCGAAGAAAGGAAAACAGGTAGCCCTTTTCCCTTTTAGCAATCCAAGACCACCTAAAACCATCGGTCCGGCACAGATAGCACCGATTAATACGCCTTCCTCCGTTTTCTCCTTGACTAATTCTTTCAAATGGGCATGCGCATTTAAATGGTTGCTTCCGGGTATTCCACCCGGCAAAATCAAGGCATCGACACAACTGAAATCCGCCTCCTCGAACAGGTAATCAGCCATTACCGGAATATCATGAGCTCCTATCACCAATCGGTCACCCGTAATAGATACCATCATAACCCGTACACCACCACGCCTCAAGACATCAATCGTACCCAAGGCCTCTATTTCCTCAAAGCCTGTCGCTAAAAAGACAACCGCATTTTTCATTTCTTTTTTATTTAATATAGTTGACATTCACTTAAAACAGAAGGATCATCCTTCTCCACAACAGCCTTATCCGTAACAACCAATGGTAAGGTGAACCAGAAAGTGGAACCTTTGCCAAGCTCAGATCGCACACCGATCTCACCACCCAACTGCTCTACAATCATCTTGCAGATAGGTAGTCCCAAACCAGCCCCTTGATAAAAATCATCCAATTTCACGAAACGCTCGAAAACAGACTCCAGCTTTTCCTCTGATATCCCGATTCCGGTATCCATGACAGAGACACGTACGAACATATCTTCCACCTCATAAAAAAGCGAGATAAAACCTTTGGAAGTAAACTTAATGGCATTAGACAAGAGATTTAACAAGACCTGTTCTACCCGGTGCGGATCGATCCACAGACGAACAGAAGGCATGGCGACCGAGTTATATAATAATGCCACATCGGAAGTCATCTTCAAGGATTGTACCACATAGGCCTCTTGGCAAATATCCCTCAATTCAACTTCCGACACGTTATAGTTTAACCGACCGGACTCGATCTTCGACAAATCCAGGATATCGTTAATCAGTTTCAACAATAAATCGCAATTCTTATTTATAATCGAGAAGTATTCCCTTTGCTCACTGGCATTAGTCGTTTCCGTCACGAGATGGGCAAAACCAACGATAGCATTCAGCGGGGTCCGGATCTCATGGCTCATATTAGCGATAAAAGCGTTTTTCATCTTATCCGCCTCTTGCACTTTCATCAGCGCCAACTGGTCCTGACGCTGCTCCGTGATATCATTCAGCATGACCAATAACAGAGGCGAGGCTCCCGGATCCGGATTAGTGATCAGTAAACGTACGATATTTACGATTCTCACCTCTCCATTCGGTTTCTCATACTCGACCATTTTCTTTACCATTCGTCCCGTCTTGATCGTATGGTAATCTTCCGTTCGGATCTCATGCGCCCGCCGGGAATCAGGGAAAAGCTCGAAATCCGTCTTCCCTAAGATATCTTCCGCCTTGACCCCCGTAAATTCCTCCGCCGCCTTATTAAAATAGATATACCGGAAACCGTTGAAAATATCTTTCACCGTGATCTCCACAAATACGTTCGACAAGATCGTATCCATCAAGATATTTAAGAAGTTGATCGTATGCTGGCTTTGGCGCATCTCAAGTTCGTTATCGCTCGCAGATGGTGTCAAAGTGGCTTTTTCCAGATCGGCTTCCAGTCTCTCAATCCTTTGAATCAACTCTTCTTTGGAAAGGTGGTCATATTTTCCCATGGCCCATACATAAAGTTAAATTGCGTAATGGACAAAAATAACTATTATTTTTTTATTTACAACGGCTTACCGCCTAATAATTCTTATTTTCAAAAGGTCATTACTAATATTTTGACACAAAAGCATGGCATTATCCAAAATAAAAGATACATTTGCAATCTAATTTCATGAATTAAACACACTCTAATTGAAAAAACGATGATGTATTGGCAGAAAGAAATAGAAACCATGGATCGTAAAGATCTGGTAAAATTCCAACTGGAACGACTGAAACAAACCATAGAACTAGCGGGCAACTCCCCTTTTTACCATAAGATATTCAAAGAGAAAGGAATTACCCCGGACAGTTTTCAGTCCTTGGAGGATTTACAAAAACTTCCGTTTACAACGAAAGATGATCTTAGAAATAACTATCCATTCGGATTGGCAGCCATCCCGTTACAGAAATGCGTACGTATCCACTCTTCCAGCGGAACGACAGGTAATCCCACCGTTGTCTTACATTCCGCCAAGGATTTGGACCAATGGGCTAACCAAGTAGCTCGTTGCATGTATATGGTGGGGCTAAGGGATACGGACGTATTCCAAAATACATCCGGTTACGGTATGTTTACCGGTGGTCTCGGTTTCCAGTATGGAGCAGAAAAACTAGGTGCGTTGACAGTGCCTGCGGCGGCCGGTAATACCAAACGACAGATTAAGTTCATCACCGATTTCGGCACCACCTGTTTACATATCATACCGAGCTATGCCACTCGTTTGGCTGAGGTTATGTATGAGGAGGGAATAGACCCCAGAAAGGATACCAAACTACACACCGTATGTATCGGTGCCGAGCCACACTCGGAAGAACAACGTAAACGCATCGAACAGCTTCTGGGTGTCAAGGCTTACAACTGTTTCGGTATGTCGGAGATGAACGGGCCGGGTGTAGCGTTCGAATGTACGGAGCAGAACGGCTTGCATATCTGGGAAGACAACGTGATCGTAGAGATCGTAGACCCGGTTACCTTGCAACCGGTGCCCGAGGGAGAGGTCGGAGAATTGGTATTAACCACCATCAACCGGGAGGCGATGCCTTTACTCCGTTATCGTACCCGTGACCTTACTTGTATCTTACCGGGCGATTGCCCTTGCGGACGTACCCATAAACGCCTAGCCCGTTTCAAAGGACGTAGCGACGATATGATAATTTTGAAGGGTGTGAACCTGTTCCCCATCCAAATCGAAAAGATATTGATGCAATTCAAGGAATTGGGCAGCAATTACTTGATCACCCTCGAAACGATCGGTAACAGCGACGAGATGTTGATCGAGGTAGAGTTGAGCGACCTATTCACCGATGATTATTCAGCCTTACAGCGTTTGACGAAAGGTATCACCCGTCAGTTGAAGGACGAATTATTACTTACACCACGTATCAAGCTGGTAGCCAAGGGATCTTTGCCAACCACAGATGGCAAGGCGGTACGAGTGAAAGATCATCGCAAGCTTTGTTAAATAAACAATTAAAATAACACCTTATGACAGTCAATCAAATTTCTATTTTCCTTGAAAACAAGTACGGGAAATTAAGCGAGATATTAGCGTTATTGGCGGAAGAGCGCATGCGCATCATCGCGGCCACCGTAGCCGACACCTCCGAGTATGGAATCCTTCGTATCATCGTAAGCGATCCCCAGAAGGCATACAAGATATTAAAAGAAAACAACGTCAGCGCAAACCTGACCGACGTATTAGCGATCGTAACCAGCTCATGCGCCGGAAGTTTTGCCAATACATTATCTTATTTCACGAAAGCGGGCATCAGCATAGAATATATGTATTGTTTCTCCATCCGGGAAAAAGCGATCTTGATCTTGCGTACGAACAACCGGGAAAGCGCCCGTGAGGTAATCCGCCGTCAGAATCTCGAGTATATCTGTGAAAGTGATCTAATAAAACTTTAATAGGCACGGATATATGTTCGGAATCAGCGACCCCGGTATTTGGCTGGCTTACCTTCTAGCGTTCGCCTGCCTCCTATTTTCTATTTGGTTCGGGATAACCACTTGGAATAAAGAAGACGACGAAAAAACAAACCCTACTAAAGAATCACGAAAATGAGTACGCTAACATTAGGCATTATTGTCATCATTTACATGTTTGTAATCGCTTGGTTAGGGTATCTCGGATACAGGCAGACGAAAAACGCCAGTGATTATTTATTAGGTGGACGAAAAGTAAACCCCATTATCATGGCCCTGTCTTACGGGGCGACCTTTATCTCGGCATCGGCGATCGTTGGTTTCGGCGGCGTAGCCGCTACGTTCGGCATGGGTATTCAATGGCTTTGCTTATTGAACATGTTCATGGGCGTAGTGGTAGCCTTTATCTTTTTCGGACGAAAGACCCGGAAGTTAGGCGAGGCACATAACGCACGGACTTTCCCGCAATTATTGGGATTACACTATAAGTCTCGGTCTATACAGATCTTCATCGCCTCGATCATTTTCATCGGCATGCCCCTCTACGCCGCCGTGGTGATGAAGGGAGGAGCCGTCTTCATCGAACAGATGTTTCATATCGACCTTCATCTGGCCTTGTTGATCTTCACCTTGATCGTAGCGGCCTACGTGATTACGGGCGGTATCAAGGGAGTACTTTATACGGATGCGTTGCAAGCGGTTATCATGTTCGCTTGTATGCTATTCCTGCTATTTTGGTTTTACCATATCATGGACATGGGCTTTATCGAGGCAAACCAGAAGTTGACGGATATCGCCCCCATGGTGCCCGAACGCTTCAAGGCCTTGGGACATCAAGGATGGACAGCTATGCCCATCTCAGGCTCTCCACAATGGTATACATTGGTTACCTCATTGATCCTTGGCGTAGGAATCGGTTGCTTAGCGCAGCCACAACTAGTCGTACGCTTCATGATGGTGGAAAGTACCAAGCAACTCAACAGGGGCGTATTGATCGGCTGCGTGTTCTTGATTGTCACGGTAGGGGCGATTTATCACGTGGGAGCCTTGTCTAATTTGTTTTTCCTCAAGACGGAAGGTGTAGTCGCCTCCGAGGCGGTAAAAGATATGGACAAGATCATCCCCCTATTTATCAATAAAGCGATGCCGGAGTGGTTCGGGGCGGTTTTCATGCTTTGTATTCTCTCTGCCAGTATGTCTACCCTTAGCGCACAATTTCATACCATGGGAGCGGCTTTCGGGGCAGACGCATTCCCCAAACTAGGACGTAGCAAAAATCCGAACTCTACATTAGGTGTACGTATCGGCGTGCTATGCTCTATCTTGGTCAGCTACGTTATCTGCTATACGCTAAGCGCGAGTATTATCGCACGAGGCACCGCCTTGTTCATGGGTATTTGCGCGGCTACATTCCTACCTACCTATTTCTGCTCGCTATATTGGAAAGGGGCTACCCGGCAAGGGGCCTTGGCCAGCTTATGGGTAGGAGGCTTGGCCAGTTTATTCGCCATGTTGTTCCTTCATAAGGCGGAAGCGGCTCCGGTAGGACTTTGCAAGGCTTTATTCGGACAAGACGTCTTGATCGATGTATATCCGTGGCATGCGATAGATCCGATCTTATTTGCTTTGCCATTATCGGCGATAACGATTGTTTTGGTTAGCCTAGCGACTCAAAAGAAGGCTTTTTAGCTTTTCTTATGAACCTCAAAACACTAATTAGCATTTATTCTATTGACAGATATATAGAAAACAGTACATTTGCACTGTGGTTTTTTCATAATAGTATTAGATTTAAGGTTAACAAAGTTGGTTAGGGGTTGCCGGGAGGCAATCCTTAATTGTTTTATAGAGGTCTAGATATGATTAAATACATTTTTCTACTATTGATACTTTGTTGCTCCGGTTGCCGGCACGCACAAACGGAAGATACCGTAATCAAGGTTTCGGTACTTCGTGGTCCATCCGTTATCGCATTCGCCGATTGGCTTGAGAATCCTCCAATTATAGATAACAAGAAAGTACAAGTTAAAGTGGTAGACTCGCCCGATCTGGCGCAAGCCTTACTGATCAAGCAGGAGACCGACATAGCCGTACTCCCCATGATCAATGCGGCGAACTTGTACAATAAAGGGATCAAGATCAAACTAGCGGGGTGCCCGATCTGGGGAACCCTTTACCTCGTTGAGAAAACTCCCTTGAAAGAACCGGCATTGTATGTATTCGGCAACGGTACGACTCCCGATATCCTTACCCGGTACTATCTCGGCCGCCAACGATTAGATTATCCTTTGAATTACGCCTTCAATACCGCCGGGGAAATCACCCAAGGCATCTTTGCCGGAAAAGTAAATCGTGCCGTGCTCGGGGAACCGTTTCTAAGCATCGCTTTACGGAAAGACAGCAGCTTACGAATAACTGCGGACTTGAATCATTTTACAGACAACGATACCCTCGGATTCGCCCAAACAGCGGTCGTATACACCCCGACGATGGAGAAATATCGTACCGCTTTTGAGGATGCCTTACGAGCCTCCTGCCAAAAAGCCGTACGATATCCGAAAGAGACCATCCATTCTTTGGAAGAACATGGAATCTTCGCCCAAGGGGCCTTAACTCCTAAGAGTATCGAGCGGTGTAAAATCTATTATTTATCAGCTATCAAGGCGAAAGACGCCGTCATGGGTTTCCTACGTCTCATCGAACAGTATGAACCCAAGGCCGTCGGCGGGAAGCTTCCCGATGCCGGATTTATACCCCAAGAACAATGAGATTGCGAAAAACAATCACTACAATAGTCGCTACCGCTATCCTCTTGGCGGGATGGCAACTATTCGCCGTTATAGCCAACCAACCGGAGCTGATACCTTCACTTCCCCGGCTCGTACGGACACTTTGCGAATGGCTCGTCTCCGGTAGTTTCTATCAGTCGGTCGGAGCTACTATATTCCGGGGAGTCTTAGGCATGTCGATCTCATTCGTTTGTGCGATAGGGATGGCCGGGTTATTCGCCCGTTTTGAGTGGGTGTATGAATTATTCAGACCTCTGCTTGCCATCATGCGCTCGATCCCGGTCATATCCTTCATACTTTTGGCGCTTATATTCCTAAATCCGGAAAGCATCCCTTTGATGATCGCCTTTCTCACCATGTTCCCGCTACTAACAGAGAATCTGACACGGGGAATCCTCGACCTACGTCCGGGTCTATCCATTATGGCACGTCAGTTCCATATCAAACGTTCCAATGTCTTATTCCAGATCATCTACCCGCAGCTAAAGCCATTCTTATATAGCGGACTTGCCTCCGCCGCCGGATTCGGCTGGCGTGCGATCATTATGGGAGAAGTCCTGTCGCAATGCGCATTCGGAATCGGAAGCGAGATGAAAAGGGCGCAAAACTTTATCGCTGTCCCTGAGCTGCTTGCTTGGACAATCGTGGCGGTATTCATCAGTTTCTTTTTTGATAAAGGAATTAGCAAAGTCGCTGATATCACCCCTAAAATATCTTTCGCAAATGAGGATCAGACTATCCCCACCCCTACATTATCAGTTTTAGACACGAAAGATATAAGTTACCAATATGGCATACAGCACTTTTCCCATTCCTTTCAAAAAGGGATTATTTATGGAATTAGCGCACCTTCAGGCAAAGGAAAAACAACGTTATTAAACCTAATCGGAGGTATCTTATTGCCTACGGAAGGAGAGATACATCCCACAAGACACTTTGGAATCGCCACCATATTCCAACAACCGCAACTCCTGCCCCATCTAACCGCAGAAGAAAATATCATCCTCCCCCTCTCCTCTTTTCTCACGGAGGAAAAAGCCCGGCGAATTGCCCAAAAACACTTACAGGAAATGGAAATGGAGCCCTTCGGGAACCGATATCCTAAAGAGCTTAGTTACGGACAGCAACAACGTATCGCTATAGCTAGGGCATTGGCATACCCTTCTCCTCTCCTTTTGATGGACGAGCCGTTCAAAGGCTTGGATGAAGCCTTAAGCCATCGTATTATAGAACGAATACGAGAAAAGCAAATGAAAGAAGAACGGATCATTCTTTTCACGTCACATAATCCGGATGAGATTCGGTTGTTGGCGGATGAGGTGATTTACCTATAAATTCCAACCAAACTTGAATGTCTTATTTCACTTTCATCGGTTGGCAAGGTATCGTAAACCAGAATGTAGAGCCCTTTCCCTCCTCCGACTCAACCCCGATTTTACCTTTCAACTTCTCAATAATCGTCTTGCAGATAGAAAGCCCTAATCCTGTTCCTTGCTTAAAGCTGTTCAATTTCACGAAACGATTGAATATGCTCGCTTGAGACTCCTTACTGATTCCCATACCCGTATCCGTTACGTAGACATAGATACCATCATCGGTCAAACGATAACCAAACCGTATAGAACCCGAGCTGGTGAACTTCACGGCGTTGGAAAGGAAATTGGTCAAAACCTGAGTCAAACGGGTCTTCTCCGACACAATACAATAGTCATTACCGTCCGACTCAAAGATAACCTTTACACCCGGGGCCACTCTCAAGGCGAAAGCTTGCTGCTGGGGAGCGAATATCTCACTCAAACGCAGGGTCGTATAAATAAACTCCATCTTTCCGGACTTGATCTTCGAGATATCCAAGATATCACCGATCAACTGCAACAAAAACTCATTGCTACTCTCTATGATCCTCAGATATTCCTTTTTTTCCTCCTCATCGTCACTCTCCGCCAATAAGGTAGAAAAGCCGACGATGGCATTTAAAGGGGTACGTATCTCATGGCTCATGTTAGCGATAAAAGCGGACTTCATCCGGTCGCTCTCTTCCGCCAAACGCTTGGCCTGCACATCCGCCTCGTGCCGTTTATCGACGGTCATATCCCGAAGGATTCCGATCGAGCGGATCGGTTTGCCGTCCGGATCGGCCTCATAGACCTCACCGATCTTCTCCAGCCATACATACTCATCCGAGAAATAACGACAAGGGAAACTGAATCGCATGGAATCGATCTCGCCCCGCATGAAAGCGGTTGTAATATTCTCATAGACCTTCCGGTAATCCGGATGGATCTTCTCCGTAAAACTAGCGTGGGTGATCTGCACATGCTTGATCTGGCCGTTTTCTTCCAAGGAAAGCTCCGCCGTACCGTTTACCAGATCCCAAAGCCACGGGTAGATCTTACCCGCTTGACATGCGAGCGCCAAGCGCTTATTATAGCTATGCAACTCCTCCTCGACCTGCCTTTGCTTTGTAATATCCCATGAAATCCCTACTAAATAAGGAGGCTTATCCTCACGGGGCGCTAGCAGTTTCATCGTATCCATAGTACGCAAGATACCTTTCGGATCGATCATTTGCTCCACGAAACGCTGCATCTTACCCGTTTTCACCACCTCCTCGTCCATATCCCTGAAAGATTGGGCGACGACCGGATCTAGAAATAGGTCAAAATCTGTTTTCCCGACCACATCATTATGATATCGTCCGTAAAGTTGGTTCATCAAAGGGCTGGAGTACACGTACCTGAAATTATCACCCGTATCCTTCACGAAAAAGTAGATGGGCAACGAGTCCACGATATTAGATAACAATCCTGCTAAATCCCTATAATCCTGTTCCAAAGTTTTGTTCTCCGTAGTATTAACTTCCATGTTGATTTTTTTAATCAAAGGCTTGAATATTCCGGCCGTAAAATTCTTGAAAATTAATGAAAGATACAAATAATAAGCCCAAGAAGTGAGCATCCCGACCGAAAATATAAGCAAAACCGTATATTTGTACTCCAATTCTAAGAAAACTAGATATGACAAACGTATTTCACACGCTTATAGCCCGTTTTCTACAAATTCCGGAAGGACAAGTGGAACGGACAATCGGGCTCTTGAACGAAGGCGCTACCATACCTTTTATAAGTCGTTACCGGAAAGAGGTGACCGGAGGATTAGACGAGGTGCAAATCGGTGCCATCAAAGATCAACTGGATAAACTGACGGAACTGAGCAAACGAAAGGAAACGATCCTCGCCACGATAGAAGAGCAAGAGAAACTTACTCCCGAGCTCCGGAAACGCATCGAGGAGTCTTGGGATAGCACCGAGATCGAGGATTTATATCTCCCTTACAAACCGAAACGGGTCACCAAGGCGGAGATCGCACGCCGGAAAGGACTGGAGCCCTTGGCTAAGATCGTTATGATGCAAAACGAGAATAACCTATCCGCACGCATCAAGAGTTTTATCAAGGGGGAAGTGAAAAACGCCGAAGAAGCCTTGCAAGGGGCACGGGACATTATCGCCGAATGGATCAACGAGAACGAATCGGCACGTAATACCGTACGTAACTCTTTCGCTCATACCGCCATGATCACATCCAAAGTGATCAAGGGAAAAGAAGAGGAAGGCGCTAAATACCGGGATTACTTTGATTTCAGCGAGCCTTTAAACCGGGCCAGTTCCCATCGCTTATTGGCTCTCCGACGGGGAGAGGCGGAAGGTATCCTTCGTGTAAGTATCTCTCCCGACGCGGAATCTTGTCTGGATCGCTTGAACCGGCGTTTCGTAAAAGGTCGTGGAGAGGTTTCCGAGCAAGTGGCTACAGCTGTCGACGATTCTTTCAAACGCCTGCTGAAACCCTCTATCGAGACGGAGTTCTCCAACCAGAGCAAGGCGAAAGCCGATGAGGAGGCGATCCGGGTATTTGCCGAGAACCTCCGACAATTACTGCTCGCCCCCCCTTTGGGACAAAAACGGGTATTAGGCGTAGACCCCGGCTACCGTACCGGATGTAAGTTGGTCTGTCTGGATGCGCAGGGGAATTTACTGCATAACGAGGCGATCTTCCCGCATCCGCCCCAGAACGAGAAGGGCAAAGCCGCCGCTAAGGTCGCCCAGTTAGTAGCCACTTACGCCATAGATGCCATTGCCATCGGTAATGGTACCGCCAGTCGTGAGACCGAGCAGTTCATCACGAATATACGATACGACCGCAAGGTACAAGTGTTCGTAGTCAGCGAAAACGGAGCCTCTATCTACTCCGCGTCCAAGATCGCAAGGGAGGAGTTTCCCGAATACGATGTCACGGTACGCGGAGCTGTCAGCATCGGTCGCCGGCTGATGGACCCTTTGGCCGAGTTGGTCAAGATCGATCCGAAGAGTATCGGTGTCGGCCAATACCAGCATGACGTAGAGCAAAACGCCTTGAAAAAGAGTCTGGATCAAACCGTGGAGAGTTGCGTGAATTTAGTAGGTGTAAACGTGAATACGGCGAGCAAGCATTTGTTGACTTACATCTCGGGATTAGGCCCTACGCTAGCGCAAAACATCGTGAATTACCGGGCGGAGCACGGACCCTTCACTTCCCGGAAAGAACTGATGAAAGTCCCCCGTATGGGAGAGAAGGCTTTCGAACAAAGCGCCGGATTCCTACGGATACCCGACGGAAAGAACCCGTTGGACAACTCGGCCGTACACCCCGAGAGCTACCCGATTGTCGAACGGATGGCCAAGGACCTAAAATGCTCGGTAGCCGACCTGATCACCGACAAAGCACTTAAAAAGAAACTAAAACTAACGGACTACCTTACGGATAAGGTCGGGATGCCTACCCTGCTTGATATCATGGAGGAACTGGATAAACCGGGCCGTGATCCCCGCCAAACGATCCAAGTATTCGCGTTCGATCCTACGGTGAAAACGATCGAGGATTTGAAAGAAGGGCAAGTATTGCCCGGTATCGTGACCAACATCACCAACTTCGGTTGTTTCGTCGATGTAGGGATCAAGGAAAACGGGCTTGTCCATATCTCCGAGCTGGCGGATCGTTTCGTAAGCGATCCTACCCAAGTGGTCTCCATCCATCAGCATGTCAAGGTGAAGGTTCTAAGCGTAGACCTATCCAGAAAACGTGTTCAATTATCCATGAAAGGGATCTAAACGATGAAAGAGAAGATTAATAAGACAAACGTGGCGCGCCTGCTGGACAAGGCTAAGATCGCCTACCAGCTCGTGCCTTATGAAGTAGACGAGAATGATCTGAGCGCTACGCATGTCGCGGAGCAGCTAGGGGAAGATATCGCCCAAGTATTCAAGACCTTGATCTTACATGGCGATAAGAGCGGTTATTTCGTATGCGTGATCCCCGGAGCGGACGAGGTGGACTTGAAAAAGGCGGCCAAGGTATCCGGGAACAAGAAATGTGAGATGATCCCCGTGAAAGAGTTGTTACCGCTTACCGGTTATATCCGGGGAGGATGCTCGCCTATCGGCATGAAAAAGCATTTCCCTACATATATCCATCCTACGGCATCCGGCTTCGATAAGATCTATGTAAGCGCCGGACAACGAGGCTTGCAGATACAGATAGCCCCCGCCGATTTAATCAAGGTGGCACAAGCTATAGAAGCGGATTTGATCGCATGATCTAACATCGCTGAGAGTACTTCGTAAGAAGTACTCCAGTACTCCGCAAAGAGTATCGCAGTACTTCCTAGGGAGTACTGGAGTACTCCTTATGAGGGACTGAGATCAAACAGCACATGATATCTTAGAATTTCTTAAACGTATACGTTCTTCCTTCGCAGCTCATTACCAGATTCGTCACAGATGACTGCTCGATCGTGAAAGTTTGTTTAGGTGAGGTCCAATCCGTATAACGCATGAATTGTTCCAAAGGCGTACCTCCATAATTGACCAACTCCAGATCCAGTCTCGTATCTCCCTCCAACGTCTTATAACCGAAATTCGTACGATATACGTCCTTTGCCGGGTCATATAATTGGTACTCGAACAAAGAGGTCTGGAAGTTATACCAAACCGTATCCACCGTCTGGACCACCCCATTCGCCTCTACGGTTTTCAATTGCCATTTCCCTTCCAGCTTATGTTCCACCTTATTACAAGACACCAACGCCACGACAAAACAAGTTATCGCTATCAAATTTTTCATCATAATCCTCGTACTTATATACCTATATTGATTTGAAACGTCAAAGAAAAGAATTAATTTCCAAAGGACAAAGTTTTTAAGGATATCCTAGCCACAAATACCCAGAACTTTTTCTTCCTTCCCTTTGTTAATTGGATAATTACAATACAAATATTATCCAATATGAAAACATTTATTGATAAAATGGATTATGCGGTCAAGAATTGGTGGTTGTCACTATTGGTCGGACTGCTTTACATCATCGTCGCTATTTATTTAATGTTCGCGCCATTGGCGAGCTACGTAGCGCTTAGTATCTTATTCAGCGTCTCTATGTTCGTAAGCGGCTTGTTCGAGATCGCTTTCGCCTTGGCGAACAAAAAGGGTATCAGCAGTTGGGGATGGTATTTGGCCGGAGGTATTATCGACTTGATCTTAGGTATATTCTTGATGGCAAGCCCGGGACTTAGCATGGAGGTGCTTCCGTTTGTCTTGGCATTCTGGCTTATGTTCAGAGGCTTCTCGGCAACCGGTTACTCGATGGACCTGAAACGATACGGCACACGGAACTGGGGTTGGTACATGGTCTTCGGTATCTTGGCTATCCTTTGCTCCATCGGTGTTATCTGGCAACCCGCCCTAGGGGCCTTCACGTTGGTTTACATGATCGCTTATGCCTTATTAATAATAGGTATATTCCGTGTCATGCTATCCTTCGAACTGAAAAGCTTGCATAAACGGAATAAGGAAGCACAAGCGGAATAAGTCTGATTCAAGGATTAATTGGTCTATTTTTAAATTAAGAAGTGAATCAACAGCACTTTTACTACTTTTGTGTTCAATCATTAATAAGATAACGGATGAACGCAAACTTACCACAATTAGATTTGCCCCGGGATTATGTCGTAGGAAACGACATTACCGAGGCAATCTTAAACTTTTACAAGCAGACTTGCCGGTTAAAAGCAGGTATTTTCGCTTTATGCGTTGAAGGAAATTTAAGGGCATCCATCAACTTGACAGAGTACACTTTGAAACCGAATGATTTCATCACCTTGATGCCGGGAAGCATTATTCAGTTCTGTGAGCAGAAAGAGAGTTTCCGCCTTTCCTTTATAGGATTCTCATCCGAGTTCATGGACTGCGTGAACATGATAAAGTCTACGATGAGCGCCTTACCTACTATCTACGAGAATCCGATCATATCACTGAGTGAGGAGCGGGCGGACTTCATTAACGATTATTTCCATTTGCTAGAGCGGGTACAAGCGAAAGAGAAATCCATAAACAGGGAGATGGTGAAACATATCCTGCTTACCATGATCCATGGGATCAGCGATTTGTATCAAGGGAAATCATGGCCTAACAAGATAACGACCCGTAGCGACGAGATCCACAAGAAATTCATCCAACTGGTGATGAAGAATTATACCTCAAAGCGGCAAACAGCTTTTTATGCCAGCCAACTAAGTATTTCTCCCCAGCACCTCTGCATGATCATCAAGCAAAAGACCGGACGTTCCGTATCCGATATCATAGCCGATATGATAATCATGGACGCAAAATCGCAATTGATGGCTACGGACTTGACTATCCAAGAGATATCTTACTCCTTGAACTTCCCGAATGTATCCTTTTTCGGTAAATACTTTAAACGGTACGTAGGCGTATCTCCACAGAAGTTCAGAAACAGTTAAGATAAAATTTAAATGTAACAGAAAAAAAATATCACTTTTTGCTTGTAGTTTCCAAAAAAGCGTTACTTTTGCTGCGTATTTAAAAACAAACAGACAATGAATCGATTTAGCTTTACATATTACTTTTATTACTTTTACTTTAGCAGAGTAAAGGCAGGAGTTTGTATGTAAAGCGTTGATGATTGAATATAAATATCAATAAAATATAAAGTCCTGCCGGTTTCGGTGGGACTTTTTTTGTTTGTAACAGTTTAGAGTAAAAATAGAGAAACAAGATGAAAAAGAAAGTAGCAATACAGGGAATAGCCGGTTCGTATCACGACATCGCCGCCCGTAATTATCATGAAGGTGAGGAAATAGAGATTATTCCTTGTAATACTTTTCGAGATGTAATCACGACAATCAAGAAAGATCCGGCGATCCTCGGTATGATGGCTATCGAAAACACGATAGCGGGAAGTCTTTTGCAAAATCATGAGTTGATCCGTGAAAGCGGGCTGAGCGTCACCGGCGAGTATAAGCTACGTATCTCCCATTCCTTGGTAGCTCTTCCGGGAACCTCTATACACGAGGTAACAGAGGTCAACTCCCATCCGATAGCGTTGATGCAATGTACCGATTTCCTCGATACTCTGCCCAACGCCAAGGTGGTAGAGAAAGAAGATACCGCCATGAGTGCCCGGTGGATCTCGGAAAACCAACTGAAAGGACATGCGGCGATATGCGGGAAACTGGCTGCCCAGATCTACAAGATGGAAGTCCTTGCCGAGGGGATCGAAACTAACAAACGGAATTTCACCCGCTTCCTCGCTATAGCGGACCGCTGGACGGCGGATGAGATGCTTCGAGGAACCGATAAAAACAAATCCTCTCTCGTATTCGCTCTTCCCCACACCTCCGGCAGCCTTTCCAAAGTCCTCTCCGTTCTCTCTTTTTACGACATGAATCTTTCTAAAATACAGTCCTTGCCTATTATCGGGCGTGAATGGGAATACTTGTTCTACATCGACCTTACTTTCACGGATTTTACCCGCTACAAACAAGCGTTGGACGCTATCAGACCGTTAACAAAAGACTTAAAAATATTAGGCGAATATGCAGAAGGAAGACAAAGTGTGTAATATTACACCCGCTAACCGTGTAGGTAGCGTACAGGAATACTACTTCTCCAAGAAATTGAAGGAAGTAGCCGAGATGAATGCCGCAGGCAAGAACGTCATCAACCTTGGCGTGGGTAGCCCCGACCTTCCACCTTCGGAACAGACCATCGAGACGTTGTGTGAACATGCCCGTAAAGCGAACGAGCACGGCTATCAGCCGTACGTGGGCATACCGGAACTGCGTAAGGGATTCGCCGACTGGTACAAGACGTGGTACGACGTAGACTTGGACCCGAAAACAGAGATCCAGCCGCTCATCGGCTCCAAAGAAGGTATCTTGCATATCTCGCTGGCATTCTTGAATCCGGGGGATGGCGTACTGGTTCCGAACCCGGGATATCCGACATATAGTTCCGTCAGCAAACTGGTAGAGGCCCGTTTGATCCCTTACGAGCTGAAAGAGGAACTGGGATGGCAACCGGATTTCGAGGAACTGGAGAAAATGGATCTCTCCAATGTAAAGCTGATGTGGACCAATTATCCGAATATGCCCACAGGGGCGAACGCTAGCGTAGAGCTATACGAGAAACTGGTGGCCTTCGGCCGGAAGCACGGTATTATTATATGTAATGATAACCCCTATAGCTTCATCTTGAATGAGCATCCGCTAAGTATCTTAAGCATACCGGGAGCCAAAGAGATCTGCATCGAGATGAACTCCATGAGTAAGGCTCATAATATGCCGGGTTGGCGTATGGCGATGCTGGCTTCCAACGCCCAATTCGTCCAATGGATACTGAAGGTAAAAAGCAATATCGACTCCGGGCAGTTCAAGCCGATGCAATATGCGGCGGTAGAAGCCCTGAGCGCAAAGAAAGAATGGTACGATAACATGAATCGTGTCTACCGTAGCCGCCGGGACCTTGCCGGACAAATCATGCGTACTTTGGGATGCGAGTACGACGAGAACCAAGTAGGTATGTTCCTTTGGGGACGTATCCCCGACTCCGCCGAGAGCGGCGAGGCAATCGCCAACAAGGTGCTATACGAGGCAAACGTATTCCTTACGCCGGGATTTATCTTCGGTAGCCGTGGCGAGCGTTATATCCGTATCTCCCTTTGCTGCAAGAACGAGACTTTAGAAGAAGCCTTGAAGAGAATTGAGAATTTATAACTGAAAATTGAAAATTAAAATATAGATCACAAAGATGGAAATGAAGATTGAACCGTTAGCATTACCGGGAGTTGACACACAACGTCCTATCGTAATCGCAGGCCCTTGTAGCGCCGAGACAGAAGAGCAAGTGTTAGAAACAGCCCAAGGATTAGCCTCCAGAGGCGTTAAGATATTCCGCGCGGGTATTTGGAAGCCTCGTACGAAACCGGGTGGATTCGAGGGCATCGGAGCCGAGGGATTGGCTTGGTTGAAGAAAGTGAAAAAAGAGACCGGCATGCTGGTATCTACCGAGGTCGCTACTAAAGATCATGTATTCGAGGCATTGAAAGCCGGTATCGATATCCTTTGGATCGGAGCACGTACGACGGTAAATCCATTCGCTGTCCAAGAGATCGCCGATGCGTTAAAAGGGGTTGATGTACCTGTATTGATCAAGAACCCGGTTAACCCGGACTTGGAGTTATGGATCGGAGCGTTCGAGCGTTTGTACGGAGCGGGCATTCATCGTTTGGGTGCTATCCATAGAGGTTTCAGCTCATACGACAAGAAAATCTACCGTAACCTTCCGTTGTGGCATATTCCTATCGAGCTTCGCCGCCGTATGCCGGACCTGCCTATTTTCTGTGATCCTAGTCACATTGGTGGTAAGCGTGAGTTGGTAGCCCCACTTTGCCAGCAAGCGATGGACTTGAGTTTCGACGGCTTGATCGTAGAGTCTCATTGTAACCCGGATTGCGCATGGAGCGACGCTTCCCAGCAAATCACCCCGGATGTATTGGATTACGTATTGAACCTATTGGTGATCCGTGACGTAAACCAGACTACCGAGAACCTGACCGCTCTTCGCCGCCAGATCGATGGTATCGACGAGCAATTATTGGAGCTTTTGGCTAAACGTATGCGTATCTCCAAGGAGATCGGCGTTTATAAGAAAGAGCACAATATGCCGATCTTACAGTCTCCCCGCTACAGCGAGATCTTAGAGAAACGCTCCTGCATGGGTGAGCAAATGGACCTGAGCCCGGACTTTGTAAAGGAGATCTTGAAGGAGATCCATGAGGAATCCGTGCGCCAGCAAATGATTATCATGAACGAACAATAATTTATAAGATGAAAATATTGATTTTAGGCGCAGGAAAGATGGGTTCTTTCTTCACCGACCTGCTTAGTTTTGATCATGAGGTAGCCGTATTGGAGAAAGATCCGAAACGTATGCGTTTTATCTATAACGCCCTTCGCCTACAAAGCCCGGAAGAGGTTAAGGATTTCAATCCCGAGTTGGTCATCAACTGCGTGACGTTAAGTTACACGATAGAGGCTTTCAAGGCCGTAATGCCTTACTTGCAGCCATATTGCATTATTTCCGATATCGCTTCCGTGAAGACTTATTTGAAGGAGTTTTATGAGACATGCGGTTTCCCGTATGTCTCCACTCACCCGATGTTCGGACCTACATTCGCTAATCTGGGACAACTGGAGAAAGAGAATACGATTATTATCTCCGAGGGCGATCATCTGGGCAAGATATTCTTCAAGGATATTTATTCCAGCCTCCGCTTGCATATCTGCGAATACACGTTCGAGGAGCACGATAAAGTGGTAGCCTACTCACTAGGTATCCCATTCGCCTCCACTATGGTATTTGCCGCTACGATGAAGCATCAGGATGCCCCGGGTACCACTTTCAAACGCCATATGAAAATCGCCCGCGGCCTTTTGTCCGAGGACGATTTTCTATTGACCGAGATCCTTTTCAACCCCCGTACCCCTCGCCAAATCGAGCGGATACAAGAGGAATTGCATATCCTGCAAGAAATCATCAAGGATAAGGATTCCGAGAAGATGAAAGAGTATCTGACCAAGATACGGAAGAATATCGAATAAGAAATTAAGAAGGTTGTGCTGATTAATTTTTCAGCACGGCCTCTTTTAAAAGTTCTCTCCTTACCAACATAAAGGAGATAAATAACGTACACAATTCCGCCACCGGTACATTATACCAAATACTTTGGATGCCGAATAAAGAAGGATAAACGATAATACCAAAGGTTACGAATACCAAGCTACGCAGCATAGAGATAACAACCGACAGCTTAGCGTTGCCGATAGCCGTGAAATAACTGGAGGCCAATATATTCAGCCCACTCATCAAGAAGGTGAAGCAATAAATCGTTATGCCGTAATTAGCGATCGCCAAAGCGTCCAAAGCCTCTCCTCCCTTAAAGAAAAAGGACGTGATCTGTTGCCCGAAAAAGAATAAGATGGCGAATAACGTTATACCTATCATAAAATTAACACGCCCTGCTAATCTCAGCACTTTCTCGATCCGGTCCAATCTTCCTGCCCCGAAATTATAACTGATAATCGGTATAATTCCATCGGATATCCCTAAAAATACCGTGGTGGCGATAAACAGGATATAGTTAATCGCCGTAAAGGCGGCGACTCCATCCTCTCCTAAATATCGCATCATCGTTATATTGAACAAAAAAATCGTGATTCCGGCAGATAGCTCGGATATTCCTTCCGAAGAGCCATTGTATAACGCATTCCAGACCAAAGGCCAACGGAAACGTCCTCTTTGTACCGCTACGACTTGCCCTCGCTGGAACATCCGGGGAATATTGAACAGCGCTCCCAAGGTAAAGGCCAAGCCTGTAGCCAATCCCGCCCCCTTAATCCCTAAACCCATTACCGGGATAAACAAAAGATCCAGACCGATATTAATCAACACCGTACTTCCCATTACGATCATGGCATAAAGCGGATGCCCCATCGCCTTAATCATATAATCTCCTAAGAACATCAATGATAATAAAGGGAAAAACGGGACAAGGGAACGAATATAGTCCACGGCTCCCGTAACCAATACGTCATTCGCACCTAACATACGGGCGATATCTCCGGCGAATATATAAATCAACCCGCTAATCAAAACGGATATTCCTCCAAGAAACAAGAACGAAGTAGTTATAGCGTTATTCGCCTCTTGCCGATCCGAACGTCCGAGGTTTATACCGATCAAGGTCTGACACCCTACTCCTATCACGATAGACAAAGCCGTCATCAAACTATAGCAAGGTAAGATCAGATTCACGCTGGCCAAAGCGTTCGCCCCGACAAACCGCCCTAATATCACACCATCGATCACCGACTGAATCCCGAGGAATAATAGGCCGGCTACTCCCGGTATCGTATATTTCAGAAATAGTCTTGAAATCTTTTGGGTTAGTAAACCACGCTCCAACTCTTGGCGATGGATCGCCTTTTCTCCACTCATTTTCATATTATCCACTTCACGTTTTTAACGACGCAAAGATATGGCTATTGAAAACAAGAAAAATTACCCTATGATAAATAATGACTTTTCCCTATTTTTTTACAGAAGCACGGATACGGCTCAATGACTGTGGGGTTATCTGTAAATAAGAGGCGATATGTTTCAAGGGTAGTTTCAAGATCAAGTCCGGACGGGTTTTCAGCAATGACTCATATTGTTCACGAGCTTCCATCCAACTATCGTTTATAAAATAGTTCTCATATTCCCGAAGATAGTAATCTTGTATTTTCAACCCCCAATTGGCCAACTCAAGGGAGCTCCTGCATAGGTAATCCAATTTCGTTTTCGGTATTCTCAATAATGTCGTATTCTCCACCATTTGAACATTATAGGCGGAGATATCCCGATAAACAAAATTGATCACCTCGCTATCTGAGGCGAACCATAACGAGATATCTTTCCCCTCACGCTCCACGAAAGCCCGGACCAATCCGGTTTTCACGAACCAAACAAACGGATCTCTTTCTCCCTCCCGGATCGATAATTCTCCCTTAGCAAAAGAAACCTCTTTCATTTCTTCCAACAACTGCCCCACGATCTCATCTGATAAAGGAGACACCTGCCTTAATTGTTCTACGAACTGATCCATAATCATTCATTTATCTTATAACCGTAAAGATATAAAAAAAGTGCGATCCCAAAAACAAAGGTAATTTTGAAGGTTTGCGGATTCCAGTGATTTTACGTAATTTTGCACCGCTAAATCTAAGAAGAGGTATGAGCTGTAAATTCGAATATTATTTTTTTACGACTAAAAGCATCTTGTTCGTCCATTGGACTACGAGAGGTTCTACCGTATCCGCACCCTATTCCTTCTAATTTATCTTTACATTTTCATTTAGAACAACTCTATCGTATATCCGGTATATACGATCAAGGATTTTTACACCATCATTAATAACAGAACAATACATATGTACAATAGAATAGCGGGTTACAAACAATATTATAAATCCTTAGTAATGCTAGGGGTACCTATCATCATCGGACAATTGGGGGCTATCATCACCGGATTGGCAGACACCATCATGGTGGGACAGCACAGTACGGAGGAACTAGCGGCGGCATCGTTCGTCAATAATGTAATAAATGCGTTTATCATAATGGGAACTGGATTCTCCTATAATCTTACCCCGCTGATCGGACAGAATTTAGCGATGAATAAAAAGATCGTGATCGGAGGCTGGCTCAAAAACAGTCTGGTTGCCAATATGACTACCACCTTATTATTGATAGCCGTCTTACTGGGGATTTACCTAAACCTAGACTCTTTAGGCCAACCCGAAGAACTCTTGCCATTGATAAGACCTTATTTCGCAGTCTCATTAGTCTCGATCCTATTCGTAATGCTTTATAATTCATTCCGTCAATTCGTGGAAGGCATAGCCAACCCATCCATATCCATGTGGGTCCTATTGACAGGGAATCTGCTGAATATCATCGGCAACTATATCCTCATTTACGGAAAATGCGGAATGCCGGAACTCGGACTGCTCGGGGCAGGTATAAGCACCTTTATCTCGCGTATCATCATGCTATTGCTTTTCATCGCCGTATTCATGCTGCGAACCGACTATAAGCCTTACCGGAAAGGTTTCACCCATATTCGTATCAATAAGCAGAGTTGGAGAAGGCTGAATTCCATAGGCTGGCCGATCAGTCTACAACAAGGCTTGGAAGCGGGAACATTCTGCGTCACCGCCATCATGGTGGGTTGGCTGGGTAGCCTTGAGCTTGCCGCCCATCAAATAGCCATTACCATATCAACGATCAGTTTTACCATCTATTTAGGTCTTGGAGCCGCCGTAGCGATTCGTACCAGTTATTATAAAGGGGCGAACGACTGGTATATGGTGCGTAAGATCACCATTGCCGGGCTTCATCTAGGGCTTATTGTCGTTTGTATTGTCTGCACCACCTTATTCATGACCCAATCCTGGCTTGGATTAATATTTACGGATAATCTTCATGTCAACGCAATCGTGAAGACACTACTCCCCATATTGATGCTCTATCAAATAGGAGACAGCGCACAAATCATTTTAGCGAACTCCTTACGAGGGCTAGCCGACGTGAAAGCGATTATGTGGATCTCGTTTCTCGCTTATTTCATCATAGCCATACCTGCCGGATATCTATTGGGATTCACGTTCCATTGGGGTATCGCCGGGATTTGGATGGCTTACCCATTAGGCTTCTTATGCTCTGTATGCCTGCTGGGATACCGGGCGAAAATGCAGGTAAAATCGCATCTCGCCTAATCCGATCAAGCCTTACGATTGATCCGGGAGAAACTAATAACCGCCCCGATCAAGGCCAACACACTTCCCAGCCATAACGCCGCGGGCATGCTATGGCCGGGAAATAACTTAAACATCAAGGCTACCAGCGAAGCCCCGCAAGTTTGTCCCAGCAAACGGGCCGTACCCAACATGCCACTAGCCCCTCCACTCCTACTTTCCGGAGCGGCCCCGATCATGAGGCTATTGTTAGGAGTCTGGAACAACCCGAAGCCACAACCGCAAAGCGCCATGCGCCAGATAATATCCAGATCGGAAGGATGCGCCGGTAATTCCGCCAACGAGAACAACCCTCCCGAGAAGATAATCAACCCGATACCACTCAAGACCCCGGCATTCATTTTCTCCGACAAGATCCCGGCCAAAGGGGCGCACACCATTGTCGCCAAAGGCCAAGGAGTCAATAATAAGCCGGTCGCCACCTCATCGCGTCCCAGTACCCGCTGCAAGAAAAACGGGAAAGAGACCATAGCCAGCATCTGAGCGATGAAAGAAAACACAGACGTAATGATAGAAAGGGTAAAAAGAGGAATACGCAGCAAGTCTATCGGCAATAATGGATAGGCCTGCCGTTCCTCTCTCCGGATATAGAAATACCCACAGAACAATACGATAACAATCGCCGCTATTATCAATGAGATATGTACATCATGCGTGAACGCCTCGATAATCGCTATCACCAAACCGAATGTCAGCGCGTTCATGAGTGCCGCCGTAACATCAAACTTACGTCCGACAGCCTTCACCGGATTTTGCGGCAAGAACTTAAAGCTCAATATCAAAGCGGTAATACCTATCGGGATATTTATAGCGAACAACCAAGGCCAGTTCCCCACGGACAATATACCGGCGGCTATCGTAGGACCAGCGGCGGCCGATACGGATACCACCAAGGCATTAATCCCCATACCTCGCCCCAGAAAACGTTTGGGATAAATAATACGGATCAAGGCCGTATTCACGCTCGCTATGGCAGCGGCGCCAAAACCTTGTAGCGTACGGGCGATAATCAGCGTAAACAAGGAATCGGATAAAGCGCAGGCCAAAGAGGTACAGCTAAATAACAGCAACCCGATCGTATACACCTTCCGATACCCCCAGATCTCTCCCATCGACGATAACGACAGCAAAGAAATCGTGATCGCCAACTGATAAGCGTTCACCACCCATATAGAAGCAGACGGACTCGTATGGAGATCGCCGGCAATCGTAGGTAAAGCCACGTTTGCGATCGCCCCATCCAACACCGACACGGTAACACCAAGCCCAATCGCTAGGATCGCCCAATAACGGCTAGGGATTGGCAAGCCATCCGGGATATTCCCTCCCGTCTGACTATTTATATTCGTTATTTCTTTATCCATACGGTATATGAAACAGAAATAGGATGTATCTGGTTTAGGAAGTATCGACCAGATCGAGTATCTTTGCCCGTATAAATGGACATGACATGGCAAAACAAGGCACTATACTAGTTGTGGATGATAATAAAGGTATCCTGACCGCCGTACAAATGCTGTTAGGAACTTGCTTCGAGAAGGTTATCACCATCTCTACCCCGAACAAGATAAAAAACACGCTGCACGACGAGAACGTGGATGTCGTATTGCTCGACATGAATTTCAGCGCCGGTATAAACAGCGGCAATGAGGGGCTGTTCTGGCTCTCCGAGATCAAGAAGGCTTATCCCTCGATACAAGTCGTTCTCTTTACCGCCTACGCCGACATCGATCTGGCGGTACGAGGAATCAAGGAAGGAGCCACCGATTTCGTGGTAAAGCCTTGGGACAACGCTAAATTATTGGAAACCTTGCAAGCCGCTTATCAAATCCGCTCGGCCAATCATAAAGGCGGTGTCGGCAACAAGCAGTTGGTATCCAAGGAAAGCGGTATGTTCTGGGGAGACAGCAATGCCATGCAGCAACTACGGATGCTGATAGAGAAAGTAGCCAAGACAGACGCCAATCTATTAATCACGGGAGAGAACGGAACCGGTAAGGAAATGCTGGCCCGGGAAATACACCTGCTATCCCCCCGCAAGGATGAAGCCATGGTACCGGTGGATATGGGCGCGATCACGGAGACGCTGTTCGAGAGCGAGTTATTCGGCCACGTAAAAGGGGCCTTCACCGACGCCCGGACGGATCGCCCCGGTAAGTTCGAGGTAGCGAACAACGGAAGCTTGTTCCTCGACGAGATCGGGAACCTATCTTATCATCTGCAAGCCAAATTACTGACCGCCTTGCAACGCCGGAGCATCGTACGGGTAGGTAGCAATACCCCGATCCCCATCAATATCCGCCTGATCTGCGCCACGAACCGGGACTTGCAGGAGATGGTACAGAAAGAGCAATTCCGCGAGGACTTGCTGTATCGTATCAATACGATACACGTAGAGATCCCGCCCTTGAGGGAGCGGCCGGAGGATATCGTACCGCTTACCGAGATATTCATCACGAAATATACCAATATCTACGGTAAAAAGCCCATGGCCCTCACCGACGACGCCAAGGAAAAGCTGAAAGCCCAACCTTGGCTGGGTAATATCCGCGAACTGGAACATACCGTGGAGAAAGCGATTATCATTGCCGATGGTGATACTTTAGATGGCAGCAATTTCGATTTCCCCCGTAAGCGGGAGGTGCCCGTCAAGAATGACATCACTACGCTCGAGGAAATGGAGTATACTATGATCAAGGCCGCCATGGATAAATTCGGCGGTAATCTCTCGCTCGTGGCGAACCAGTTGGGTATCTCACGGCAAACGCTTTATAATAAGATCAAGCGGTATGAACTTTAAAGGCATTTATTACAGCCTCACCTTCCGCCTCGCCCTCGCTATCGGGCTGACGGCGGCACTCACCTACTTGGCCTTGGCGGAAGAATGGGGGTGGTTCCTGTTCTTAGGCATCGGATGGCTGGCTGCCTTGCGGGGCATCAGCCTTTTGTTCAAGCGGAACGCGCAAAAGGTAGCCTTCATGTTCGACGCGATCGACAATAGCGATTACGCTTTCAAGTACGCTACCCGGGGGCGCTCCTCCAACGACAAGCTGGTTAGCGACTCCTTAAACCGCATCACCCAAATACTTTTTCAAGCGAAAGCCGAGGCGATCCAGAAAGAGAAATATTACGAGTTGATCATGAACCAAGTGAATACGGGTATCATCGTAGAAGATGATAAGGGCAATATTTTCCAGACAAATAACGAGGCCTTGCGACTGCTGGGATTGACGGTCTTTACCCATGCCCGCCAGCTCGGACGTATCGACGAGAATCTAGAGCGCCTCATCAGCGACGTTCGTCCCGGCGAGAAACATCAGATCTCTTTTATCAACGAGCGGGGCACGGTACATCTCTCGGTCCGTGTCTCCGAGATGACGCTCCAAGAGAAACACGTCCGCATCATCGCGATCAATGATATTAACAGCGAGCTGGACGATAAGGAGATCGAGTCATGGATACGGCTGACACGGGTCTTGACCCATGAGATCATGAACTCCGTCACCCCTATCACCTCCTTGAGCGACACCTTGCTTTCCCTCCACCAGAATGTCGACGAGGAGATACGGGGCGGCTTGGAGGTAATCAGCTCTACCGGGAAGAGCTTGATCGCATTCGTCGAGTCGTACCGTAAGTTTACGCATATACCGACGCCTCAGCCCTCTTTATTCTACGTCAATAAGTTCGCCGAACGGCTCACGCGGTTGGCCCGCCATCACAATAACTACCCGAACATAACCATTCGTATCGACGTGGAACCGGAGGACTTGATCGTCTACGCCGACGAGAACCTGATCACGCAAGTAGTCTTGAACCTCTTGAAGAACGCCATGCAAGCGATCGGACACGAGCAAGAAAACGGCCTTATCTTGTTCAAGGCGTATTGCGACCCCAACGAGGCCGTTATCCTAGAAGTGACGAACAACGGCCCCATCATCCCCCCCGAGGAAGCCGAGCATATATTCGTGCCGTTCTTTACCACGAAAGAAGGCGGAAGCGGTATCGGGCTGTCCATCTCACGACAGATCATGCGCTTGTCCGGCGGCAGCATCGCGTTGAGAAGCAATCCGGCCCAGCGGCAGACAACCTTCGTGTTGACATTCCCGTAGCTCGTTTACCGTATCCGCATAAACGCGGACACGCGGCCGGGCGGATACGCAGACACACAAGCCCGGATACACGGGCGCGACCGTACGGGTACACCCGCGTATCCGTACAGCTACCCATCCGTATCCGAGTAGCTACATCTTTGTATCCGGGCAGCTACATCTTTGTATCCGAGTAGCTACATCTTTGTAGCCGTACGGATACGGACGGACAGCCGGGCAGCTACACGAGGACAGCCGTACGGATACCCACCACCGGCCGTACGAACGTATTTCCGGCCACCGTTGGGTAACAACGAAACTATTCGTATCTTTACGCTGTTTTTTAAATTTAAAAGTATCCATACAAACATGAACTTATTAGACAAACTGAAGATCAACCACCGCCCCCGCTCCGGGGCATTGGATTTGCTAAAATATATCGGCCCCGGATTACTTGTCACCGTAGGCTTTATCGATCCCGGAAACTGGGCGACGAATCTCGCGGCAGGCTCCGAGTTCGGCTACGCCCTCCTGTGGGTCGTCACCTTCTCGTCCGTCATGCTGATCATTATCCAGCACAACGTGGCCCACCTCGGTATCGTGACCGGCCTCTGCCTCTCGGAGGCGACCAACAAATACATGCCGCGCGTGCTAAGCCGCCCGATCCTAGGATCGGCCATGCTCGCCAGCATATCCACCTCCCTCGCCGAGATACTCGGTGGAGCCATCGCCCTCCGGATGTTGTTCGGTATGCCGATCAAGGCGGGAGCGGTGATCGTCACCATCGTATGCCTCGCCATGCTATTCAGTAATACATATAGTAAGACCGAACGCTGGATCATCACGTTCGTGTCCATTATCGGGCTCTCGTTCCTATACGAGCTGGCGTTGGTCGACGTAGACTGGGGGCAGGCCGTGGTAGGCTGGGTGAAACCCACCTTCCCCGAGAACTCCATGCTGATCATCATGAGCGTACTGGGAGCCGTCGTGATGCCTCACAACCTGTTCCTGCACTCGGAGGTGATACAGAGCCGGGAATGGAACCTAGAGGACGAGTCGGTCATCAAGAAACAACTGAAGTACGAGTTCTACGACACGCTCCTGTCCATGGTGATCGGCTGGGCGATCAACTCGGCGATGATCATCTTGGCCGCCTCTACCTTCTTCAAGCAAAACATCGCCGTAGACGAGCTGGACCAAGCGCAACAGTTATTGGTACCCCTCGTAGGAAATAACGCCGGGGTGATTTTCGCCGCCGCCCTATTACTGGCGGGTATCTCCTCGACCATCACATCCGGTATCGCCGGGGCTTCCATCTTCGCCGGATTCTATGGCGAGGCGTACAATCATACCGACCTCCACTCAAAGCTGGGAGTCCTGCTATCGTTCGTCCCCGCCTTGGCCATCATATTCCTGATCGGCGATCCGTTCAAGGGATTGATCCTGTCGCAGATGTTGTTGAGCGTGCAATTGCCGATCACGGTCTTCACGCAAGTGTACCTGACCTCCAGCAAGAAGGTCATGGGCGTCTACGCGAACAGCCGCTCTACGACCATCCTCCTCTTGCTGTTGGGAACGATGGTAACCGTCCTAAATATAGCCCTGCTCATCAGCCTATTTTAAAAAGAAATCGCTACCTTTGCCCCATTCGAAGAAAAACTATCAATTTTTAAGTATGAGCGATATCAATACAAACGAAGAAGAAGGCAAGAAGAACCTGAATTTCATTGAGGCAGCCGTAGAGAAAGATTTAGCGGAAGGCAAGAACGGAGGACGTGTACAAACCCGTTTCCCGCCCGAGCCCAACGGATACCTTCACATCGGCCACGCGAAGGCCATTTGCCTAGATTTCGGCATCGCTGAACGCCATGGCGGTATCTGCAACCTCCGTTTCGACGACACGAACCCGACGAAGGAGGATGAGGAATACGTGGAGGCGATCAAGGAGGATATCCAATGGCTGGGATATCAGTGGGGAAATATTTATTACGCGTCCGACTACTTCCAGCAATTGTGGGATTTCGCGATCCGCCTCATTGAGGAAGGTAAAGCATATATTGACGAGCAGACATCCGAACAAATAGCCCAGCAAAAGGGCACGCCTACACAACCGGGCATCGAGAGCCCGTATCGCAACCGTCCGATCGAGGAAAGCCTAGCTCTCTTCAAGAAGATGAACACGGGTGAGATAGCGGAAGGTGCCATGGTACTTCGCGCGAAGATCGACATGGCAAACCCGAACATGCACTTCCGCGATCCGATCATCTATCGGGTGGTTAACCATCCGCACCATCGTACGGGCACGACGTGGAAAGCGTATCCGATGTACGACTTCGCCCACGGACAGAGCGATTTCTTCGAGGGCGTGACGCATTCCTTGTGTACCTTGGAGTTTGTCGTACACCGTCCTCTGTATGATTTGTTTATCGACTGGCTGAAGGAAGGCGAGGACTTGAACGACAACCGCCCCCGACAGACTGAGTTCAACAAATTGAACCTAAGCTACACACTGATGAGCAAGCGTAACCTGCTTACATTGGTAAAAGAGAACTTGGTAAACGGCTGGGATGACCCCCGTATGCCGACCATCTGCGGTTTCCGCCGCCGGGGTTACTCTCCGGAGTCTATCCGTAAGTTCATCGACAAGATCGGTTATACGACTTACGACGCCCTGAACGAGTTCGCCTTGCTGGAAAGCGCCGTACGCGAGGATCTGAATGCCCGCGCCATCCGTGTATCCGCTGTGATCAATCCGGTGAAACTGATTATCACCAACTATCCGGAAGGACAGGTGGAGGAGCTGGAAGCGATCAACAACCCGGAAGATCCGGAAGCCGGCAGCCATACGATCGAGTTCAGCCGTGAGTTGTGGATGGAACGTGAGGATTTCATGGAAGACGCTCCCAAGAAATATTTCCGGATGACACCGGGACAGGAAGTTCGTCTGAAGAACGCCTATATCGTAAAATGTACGGGCTGTAAGAAAGACGAGAACGGTGAGATTACCGAGGTATATTGCGAATACGATCCGAATACCCGCAGCGGTATGCCGGACGCTAACCGTAAAGTAAAAGGTACCTTGCACTGGGTAAGCTGCGCCCATTGCCAAAAAGCGGAAGTACGCTTATACGACCGCCTTTGGAAAGTGGAGAACCCTAGAGACGAATTGGCCGCTATCCGGGAGGAGAAGAATTGCTCCCCGCTAGAGGCGATGAAGGAAATCATCAACCCGAACTCCTTGGAGATCCGGAAAAACTGTTACGTAGAGAAGTTCGTGGCTACCTTGCCCAAGCTTTCCTATCTTCAATTCCAGCGTATCGGCTATTTCAACATAGATAGCGAATCCACCCCCGACAACTTGGTATTCAACCGTACCGTAGGACTAAAGGACACGTGGAGCAAGATTAATAAATAAAGAATAGTAAATGAAAAAAGACGATATCTCACGCTTGTTACAACATTATCTTTCAGCGAAGGAAGAGGGTAAGGAGCCTTATTTCGACGCTGATCAAATCGATGAAATGTTGGACAGCTTTGAAGATTCGAACGATTATACTTACTTTGATGAAGTCTTAGCCCTCGGGCTAAAGCTTCATCCCGGTAATTCCGCCTTGCAAATCAAGAAAGGCAGGCAATTCGCGTATAACGAGGATTATGAGAGCGCTCTCGCTCTGCTCGAGAATATAGCGGAGACTGATAACCAAGATCTGGATATGTTAAAAATGGAATGCTATTGCTCGCTCAACCAATATCCCAAGGTTCTGGAGATCACGGAAGAGTTGATCACTAGGGATTGTGACTATTTGGAGGAAGTCTTCGAGTACATCTCTCCCATCCTGAATGATTTAGACATGAACAAAGAGGCCCGCGATTTCGTGGACCGTGGCTTGGCTTTATTTCCGGATAACTTGATCCTTAAGAATGAGCTTTGCTACATCCTCGAGACGGAAGGAGACGTTCCCCGGGCGATCGAGTTATGTAATGAGCTAATCGATAAGAATCCTTTCTCATACGAGTATTGGTTTACGCTGGGAAGGCTACATTCCATGGTTGGCGATTACGAGAAAGCGATCGAGGCTTTCGACTTCGCCTTGACGTGTGATGATTCCGATACGGAACTGAAAATATTGAAAGCGTACTGCCTGTATATGAACGAGAGCTATGAGAAGGCGATCGAGGAATATCAAGAAATCGAGGGTGATGAGGAGGTGATGCGCCGTATCTCTCCACTCATGGCGGAATGTTATATGAAGCTGGAGCAATATGAGAAGGCTTACCAACTGCTTTCCACGATCATAAACGATCCGGATATGGAGGATGGGCCGACCAATTATATCAATTATATCCGTTGTTGTACCGAGACTGAGCGCGACAACGAGGCTTCCATCATGTTATTCAAGGCGGCGCAATTGTATCCGAACAATGTCCGTCTCCTTTCTCTTTTAGCGCTTTGCTTGCTTGATAGCGGGAAAAAGGAGGAGGCTATCGCTATTACGAATAAGATATTCAAGATCATCGATAAGAAAAGTATCAATCCGGAAACTCAAGAAGAATGCAACAGCCTGCTTCATGCCGGACAATATTTGCTTTCTAAGGGAGATATAGATAAGGCGATCTCTTATTACAAGAAAGTCCTTCAAATCAACCCGAAGACTCCAATGATTCATATCCATTTGGCTATGGCTTATCTGGATAACCGTGATATGGAAAATTTCATGGAGCATATCGGCCAAATATCCGGAGATGATCTTCTTTATTTGCTTCGTAAAGTGGGACCGGAAGTATTCGCGGACTTTACCATCGATTCCGATAAAGAGAAGAAACATATCCAACCCGAGGATCTGGTAAAAGAGTTTTTAAAGAATAAAGATAACAGTAATTAGACAATTAATAATGTAATATGCCTAACAAACGAAATCTCAAGGACTACGGTTTTTTAGTATTAAAAGGTATGGGTATGGGAGCGGCGGATGTCGTTCCCGGCGTGTCGGGAGGAACGATCGCCTTTATCGTAGGTATCTACGAGGAACTGATCGACTCTATCAAAAGTATTAACGGGACGACATTGAAACAATTATTCACGGGGAAAATAGCGGCCTTCTGGAAAGGGATCAACGCTAATTTCTTGCTTTCTATCGTGGGTGGTATTGGTATTAGTATATTCTCCCTAGCGAAGATCATTACGTATCTCTTGGTGTATCATCCGATCTTGGTATGGTCTTTTTTCTTTGGTTTGGTGCTGGCCTCCACTTGGTTCGTCTCTAAGGATATCAAGCAATGGAACTGGAAGACGATCTTGAGTTTTGTTGTCGGGGCGGTGATCGCTTTTTATATCACCGTGGCGACTCCCGCCGAGACTCCGAGTAATTTACTCTTTATCTTCCTCTGTGGGGCGATCGCTATTTGCGCCATGATCTTGCCGGGTATCTCGGGTAGCTTTATCTTAGTGTTGCTCGGAAAATACTTCTATATCATGGAGGCGGTCAAGACGTTTAACGTTCCCGTTATGTTGGTGTTTATAGCGGGTGCGGCTATTGGTATCACGACGTTCTCCCGCGTGTTGTCATTCGCCCTTCGTAAATTCCATGATATAACGATCGCCGTATTGGCCGGATTCATGTTGGGTTCGCTTAACAAGGTATGGCCTTGGAAAGAAACGATCGAGACCTATGTGGATAGCCATGGCATGACCAAGCCGTTGGTTGAGGCGAATATCGCTCCGAATCAGTTTGTTTGGGAGGCCGTCGGATTGATGATCTTAGGTTTCGGGATCGTATATTTCCTAGAAAAGCTCTCACAAAAAAGCGCTAAGGCGTAACCCAATATTACAATGGGCATTATAAGGTGATTAGAATGCCCATTGTAACCTTCTTATAATGCCCATTCAAAGGTGGCTACAATGCCCATTCTTATCTACTAATCATTTCTATCATCGCACATCGTACTTTTCCAATAAGCGAAACCCTCCCCATACCAGTAAGGCGATAAAGAAAAACGTGGTCAGCGCATACAGGCCGATAAGCGCAAGACGTTCTTTTAAGGGAACGCTTCTTTCTTGATATCGAGGCGCTTCTTTTATATCAAACGACTTTCGGCTGGTAGAGACATCCTCATAAGGATTATACCAATGTGGGCTTTCCGGGTCCTCGGCGTCTTTTTGCTTGAACCATGCGAGGAACGTAAGTTGGAAGGCCTGTAAATCACGCCAATTTTTCTGGAATCGTAGATGGCCTCCTCCTAATAGAGCTTCCATCGCCCGTTCGTATTGGACGGTTGGGGACAGGAGGGTCAATCGACGGACTCCCTCGAACTGGCGGATCAGGCATTCGTAGTAATCCCGATAGGATTTCTCCCTTACTTCCTTCTTTTTCATAAATAAAGTAGCACGACGCTCATGATAGGGATAAAACGGGTCGTCTCTCTCTTGTGCCATGCTTCCGGGAGGGGCCTCTTTTGTCAACCGGCTTTCCTCTTCCTCTACTTTTTGAGCGATGTCTCGTAATAAAGGGCTCGGATAGAGGACATCGCCCCAGAATGTGGCGCTATTCGGGATAATTATGGTTCCAAACAGCCAAAAGGATACGCACATGAGTAGACTTACACTCGAATGCCTCGTCATGACGGAGGCGAACAATCCAAAACAGGTACATAATGAGATCAGCAAAAAGCTGATTCCGATAAATCCGAGTATCTAGCAATAATAACATGACAACGGATATATGCGAGAGAATCTTACTGATCCAATAGTTCCTCCGGGAAATGGGATAGGATAACAAATAACCTAATACCTTATCCCGTTTCTCTCCACATATCGAATCATAAGAGAATAACAGGGCGATAAAGCTAATGAATATCGAGACGATAAATGTCCAGTCCACCGAGCTTTTCGCATCCAGTAAAGGGTTTAGCATCCCTTGCTCTATCTCCAAGCCTCCCGCGTTCCATACATTATATTGAATGGTGTTTACCATTTCCTCCTCTTTACAGCTATACAAGAAGCCGTCGGTGCGGGGAGAGTAACGGAATATCCGTAGGCTATTCGCATAGTTTGTCAAGTTTTCGCTCAACTCCCGGTCTCTCCGTTCCTCGTCTTCCTCCAATTGCCGGTAAGTAGCCTGCTGTTCCGTATAGAATGAGACAAACAAGCGACTTCCTCCGGCGAATAGCAGCCCGATAAGCACGAACGATACCCGGAAACGCAAACTACGCGACAGGCGGCTCACCTCATGGCGGTATAATAGAAAGCTATCGTAAATCATATCTTCTAAAAATGTAAATAGCACTCGCTAAAAGCGCGATAAACAGGATGAACAAAAGGATTAAAGACCGCGCACCTCTCTGCGCCCGCTGCCAACCGGATAATTCCCGCAGGCTGAACTGAGGGATATCCCGAACGTCTACGGGCGAATAGTTCGCGTCGGCATACTGTTGCTCGGCATCTTTCATGATCCTCTCAAAAGCGGGAGGATCGTTCTTCTGAAGTTTCTCGGCCTGTCGTTCGAAAGCCTCCCATTCCTCTTGCGGCAGAAACTCATCCTCCCGGCAAGGAGTCACGTAGGAAGGCGAATAGAATAGGTCTCGATCCGTCAAGTAACGGATGAACTGTTCGCGATAGTTTCGTGCATCGCTCATATAAGACAGGAGCGCATCGGCATCGGTATTGCCCAGCCGGGCCATCAAACGGATATAAGTAGCCGATGGAGAGAGTAGATTCAAGATATCTTGCCACTTTCGCTGAGCAGACAATGTACACAAGTATTCCTCATCCAGCTTCCAGAGTCGCTCCGCATGATCTATCCGTATATTAGCGTCTACAACCGCCATCCGGCGGGTATGCTCCAGCACCAACCGGGAGCCTCCCCGAATATCTTTCGTACCTTCTCCATCCTCTACATCAAATAAATACCGCAGGGATTGAAGCCCCAAGGAATCCCGTAACTCCCTCCATCGCTTATCATACTCACTTCTCATCGACCAGAAAAGTTCCACTTTCTTGTTCTCCACCTGTTTATAGGAGGGCAAGGCCACCATGCTCCGGGAAGCGTAGGAGGACAAGGCCGGAATCACGAACAGGAATGTCAGCCAACTGAGCATACAGAGCACGATTGAGGTTACCGACCGGGCCGTCAGCGACGACACCAAGATACCGAACGAGGCAAAGAAAGCCAAATAGACAAACGAAGCCAAAAACATCCACCCTACGCCCATCCATTCGCTGCCCGAAAAACGGATGCCGCCTCCCAACACCACCAAGCCGAGCGCCAGCAAAAAGCAAGCCAGCAAGATCGGCAAAACGGTCAATACCACGCCTAGCCACTTCCCCAACAAGAAGCTATACCGGCTCACGGACGAGGAGAAGATGAAACGAAGCGTTCCCTCTTCCCTTTCCCTCGTCACCGCATCATAGGAAAAGACCAGCGCAAGGAGCGAGATCATAACGCTCAATACCGCCGAGAAATCAAACGGGGGAAACACTTTCATGAATGGGCTGTTTTGCGCCCAGTTAAATTGAAGTGGCAGAAACGGGATTTCCCATAAGTCGATGGAGACGATATAGCCCACGTTATTCGTGATCCCCCGGCTGAGCAGGCTCAAAGGCTCCGGCTCACGGACGAGCTTAGGACTCACTTTAGACCATACCAAGCAGGAGCGCATTTCCTCCCCCGCCTGTCTCGCCTCTGCCTCACATACCTCTTTTTGTATCTGATAATCGCTGACGCTGACAATCATCGTGAAAAGCACGATCACCAAGCAGAGCAATAATCCTACCACAAAACGGGACGAGCGGACGTTTAGCAGGAACTCCTTCCGAGCGAATATCCATACATTCCTCATAGGATAGCCTCCTGCATATAATCAAGGTAAATGCGTTCCAGGTCATCATGCAAGAACTCGTCACGGGCACGGATCATGACCAAGCGCCCATCCTTCATGATCCCTACTCGATCCGCCAAGGAACGGGCACGGAACAGGTCGTGGGTACAAATCAGTATCGATTTTCCTTCCAAGCGGAGGTGGTGCAAGAGTTGCATCAACTCGGCGGTGCTCCGGGGATCAAGGCCGGAGGTAGGCTCATCCATCACCATATTGTCGGCGTCTTTCAACAAGAGGGCGGCGATCTCTACTTTTTGCCGCATTCCCTTGGAGAAGGTCTTCAACTTACGCTCGAAGCTTTCTTCCGGCAGGCCGACACGACGCATCGCTTGATAATAGTCTCTCCGATCCAAGCGTTTCCCGGTAAGGCGTGTGAAGAAGTCCAAGTTCTCCCGGGCGGTAAAGTCACCGTACAGCATGACGTTCTCGGAGACATAGGCGATATGACGGCGTGTCTCCGCCGGATTGGAACGGACCTCTACCCCGTTCACCAAGGCCCGCCCGGAAGTGGGACGGATGAAATCGAGGAAGAGGTTCAAGGTCGTACTCTTCCCCGCCCCGTTGGCCCCCAAAAGAAAGAAGATCTCTCCCGGCTCGATCCGGAGGTTCAAGGCATCCAGAGCCAGATGCCCATCCTCATATCGTTTCGTTAAATCAATCGCTTCTAACATGAAACAAAGATAATCATAATCTGTTGATAACCTCATTGGCCGCACCGGAACCTTTGTACTTACTACGGGTGGCGTTGAAACGATACGTAACGGTCAGGCGCACTTGGCGACTATCCGGATTACTCCATTTCGTCATACTGCGGTCCGCCGCATACATCACGAAAGAATAACGTTGCGTAGCGAAAATATCGAAGCCTTGCAAGTTCAATGTCAACGCCTCGTCTTTCAAGAACGACTTACGTAACCCCACATAAACCCCTCCCGTTCGCTTACTTAAGCTTTGCATACTATCGCCATCTGTCGAAACACGACCATCCAACGAGAATATCCATCCTTTAGGCAAACGAAACGAGTTGTTTAAACTAAAGCCATAAGTAGGTTTATTAAAGGATCGCATCTCCCCCATCGTAAAAGCCTCAAAGAAAGGTTTGCTCACGCTTAGGTAAAGGGAAGGTTCCCAGAAATTAAACTTAGGGGAAAAAGAGACGGAAGCGTTCAAATATTGCGCCTTCGGATAGTTTTCTTGGGAGAAGACCGTAATGACCGGATCCGGCTCGTACGCCTTCATCATAAACGACGAAACATCCTTTATATATTGGTAATTCAATGAGGCTTGGATAAATTTATAGCCAAATTGATAAGTCAAGTCGTGATTGAAAGAGGGTTTCAATAGCGGATTACCGCCCTCGTAAGTGAAACGATCGTCGTACTGCAAGTCACTCCGCAATTGATAAAACGAGGGGCGACTTGTCTTTGCCGTATAACTTAACGACATCTGGGTCTTTCCTATCGGCATGGAAAGAGCGACATTCGGGAAGACATTATCATACAGACGGCTTTGTTCCGGAAGGAAAATACCTTTATCATAATAATCAAAGTCAACATGCTCATAACGCAAACCGATCTCAGCGCTTAATTTCTGCCAAGTCAAGGCATAACTGATAAAAGCGGCGGCATTCTGCTCCCGTATCTTGCTATCGGTAGCGGGCAGGATGCTTTGTGGATTGTCGAAACGGTCCGTACGATGTACATAACTGTATTCCCCTCCCCATTTCAATTCTCCCACGGCGATCGGGTAAGTCATCACTAATTTAACGGCATACAAACGATTGCGAGTCCGGTTACTGGTTGTTACCAAGCGATCATCATCCATCTCGCTATTCTCATTGGCAAACATACGGTTCTCCGAAGATCCGGTTAACCAGTCCGCATTAAAACTAATGGTTAGTTTATCATTAAACCTCCCTTCATAATAAGCGTTCACCTTGTGTTGATTTACGTCCGTTTCCATGCGGGTTTGGTAATGCAATACATCATATACCGTTTTATTTGCGTACATCGTGTTATCCGATATAAAATCAGCGCCCGAGTTAAAGCCCTTATTTCCTTCATACGTAGCGCCGAAGGAATGATGCTCATTCACCTCGTAATTCGCACCCAACTGACCATATACCGAACGGGAAGACTGGTCCACTGTCGTTTCCGCTTTCTGTTCCCACAGCGTGTCCACTTGAATATAGCTACTTGTCCGTTGCCTCGTTTGGGCTTGCCACAAGGAATAGTTAACCATCCCAAACAAATCCAATCCGTTCTTACGATAGTTCAAGTTCAATTGATCCGTGTTTCTCGTCTTATGGCTTTGGGAAACATTACTCCGGACATTGACACCCAAGCCCTCGCCCGCATGCCGAACCGTACGAATTTTCAATACCGCCTTCACCGTAGCGTCATATTCCGCACCCGGGTTCTGGATCAGTTCCACCTTGGAGATATCCTTCGAGCTTAGGCGTTCCAATTCCGAATTATCACGAACCAAACGGTTATTAATGTAGATCAAAGGCTCTCCCTTGCCGAACACGGTATATTTCCCGTCCGAGCTTTCCAAGCCGGGGATATGCGAGAGCACGTCATTCGCCGTACCGACCGTACTCAGCAAAGTCTCCCGAATGTTCGTCACCAAGCTACTTCCCTTTAGTTGGTAAGTAGGCAGTTTACCGGTCACGACCGCCTCGCCCAAGGCGATGGCATCCGGTTCCAGACGGATCGTTCCCACATCCCCCGCCTTCGGGCACTCCAGACAAATATCCTTATATCCGATATAAGATACCCGCAAGATATAACACTGCTCTTTCAAGCCTTCCAACACGAACTCACCCGACTCCTCGCTAACCGTCCCTTTTACGAACGCGGAATCTTCCGGATTCAATAACACCACATTGGCGAAACCAACAGGCGCCTCTTTATCATCTACTAACTTACCTAGGAAAGACTGTGCATTGACGCTTCCCCCAAAGATCGCTATAAGTATAGCGAGTAAAATAACAGCTCTCTTTCTCATATTCTTATTCTTTTTATCGTATCTAATCAAGTCTGCGATCACTATCCACTAAGCATTGATAACCAACAAACTACAGTTTCTTAAAATTCCTTACTAGGAAAACTTTTGTTTCTTCCTGTGAAAACTTTTGTTTCTCTATAGGAAAACTTTAGTTTCATTGAAGGAAAAACTTAGTTTCTAGTAAGGAAAAACATAGTCCCTCCTATGGAAACTAAATGGGTATCGGTAAACTTTTACCCAAATATACCAGAGATCATCCCTCTTTACCCTATAGAATACAAACGCCGTGCCAAAGCACATAACTCACTAATAAACAATATTATACACAAACAGCAAATATTCCATCTTTGGGTAACGGGTAATATCCTTACTCAAAACGGGTAAATTCTTACTCAAAAAGAGTACATTTGCCCATCCTAATATCCGAGAAGCATGTTATCCTTATTCAAACGACACACAAATACACCGCAGCCCGAACTCAGCAAGATGCTTTCCGAGTTCAACCGTTCCTTGATGCTTATCGCAGATAAGTCCCTACTGATCAATAATTTTATCTCCAAGATCAGACAGATATGCCCTGTAGAGATCATTCATCTTTTTCTATTAGATGAGAATACGGGAAAGTATAAACCGCAAGACGGCCCGTTATCCTCTTCCCTCTCTTTCAATGGAAAAGATAAACTGATCAGTTGGCTATTCGTGAACGAACGCTCGCTTCTGCTCTCCCAAAATCCCGATATAGCGGATTACTTCACGGCCGAGGAGCGGGAGAAGCTGGAGCAACTCCAAGCGGAGCTCATTTACCCGCTCAAAGTGATGAATAAGGTGAGCGGCGTGATTATGCTGGGAAAGAAGACAGATCGCACCGGTTTTACCGAGAATGAGCTGGGGCTTCTCTCCCTCTTGTTCAACCAAGCGGCATTCGCCATCGAACATGCCTCCCTTTATGAGATCCAATCCGAACGAATCAAGAAGATGTACCGGACCGACCGGCTCGCCACTTTAGGGGAACTGGCCGCCGGAGCCGCCCACGAGATCCGTAACCCGCTGACCGCCATTCGTAGCACGATCCAATACTTAAGCAAGGATTTCTCGGCCGATCCCGTGAAATCGGAGATGGCCACGGAACTCATCTCCGAGGTGGAGCGTATCAACAAGATCGTGCAAGGCCTGCTCTCTTTCGCCCGTCCATCCGCCTTGAATTCATCGGAAGTCAATCTGGAGCAATTGATCAACCAGACATTGCTACTCGTCCATAATACGCTGAAGAAGCAACAGGTCGAGGTGGAATTTGAATATTTCCATGAGAATACCGCCTTGCAAGCGGATGCCGAGCAACTCAAACAAGTATTTCTCAACATCATCCTCAACGCGGTGGAGGCGATGAGCCAGAATCCCCCGGAACGCTCACGTACATTAATAATTAGTATAGAGAAGGGAGCATCCATTGACGATCATTCCCATTACCTGCTCCTCTCCTTCGAGGACAGCGGAAAAGGCATCGGCGAGAAAGATCTGGATCACATCTTCAATCCCTTCTTCACCACCAAAGACGAGGGGACTGGTTTAGGACTCGCCATCTGTTACGGTATCATCAACCGCCACGAGGGCGAGATCGAGGTACACAGTACTCCCGGCAAAGGCACATGTTTCACCATCAAGTTACCGCAATATATAGTATGAAAGCAAAAATAGTAGTAGCCGACGACGAGCCGCGCATCCGTGCGATGATCGCCCTGCTCTTGAAAGAAGACGGATACGAGGTACAAACCGCCGCGAACGGACAAGAGGCCGTAGACGCCCTCCTCTCCTTCCGTCCTGACGTGATCTTGCTAGACCAGCAAATGCCGGTGCTTACCGGCGTGGAGGCATTGGAGAAGATCAAACGGCTATGCCCGAACCAAGTCGTCGTGTTCATAACCGCCTTCGGTTCCGTCTCCTTGGCGGTAGATGCCGTAAAGAAAGGCGCTTACGATTTTATTGAGAAGCCTTTTGACAACGATAAGTTGCTCCTTACCGTAAGCCGTGCCGTAGAGCATTGCCGGATGAAAGGCGAGATCAAGCACTTGAAAAACAAGTTAGGAGATATGAACACCGGTATCATCGGTGAGAAAAGCGGACTGAGGCAGGTCATGCTCCAAGTGGGACGGGTGGCGGAAACCGACGCTACCGTCTTGATCCACGGAGAGAGTGGAACCGGAAAGGAACTGATCGCCTGGGCGATACACGACCGGAGTAAACGCGTGAGCCAGCCTTTCGTGGCGATCAACTGTGGGGCGATCCCGCTCACCTTGATGGAGAGCGAGCTTTTTGGGCATGAGAAAGGCGCCTTTACCGATGCCAAGGAAACACAAGCCGGCACGTTCGAGCGGGCAAATGGCGGTACCCTGTTCCTAGACGAGATCGGTGAACTCCCGCTAGACGCCCAAGTAAAATTACTACGTGTATTAGAAGAACGTAAGATTACCCGCATCGGAGGCAAGAAAGCGATCCCCGTCAATGTCCGGATCGTGGCGGCTACGAACCGGAACTTGGAAGAAGAAGTAAGACTGGGTAAATTCCGTCTGGACCTGCTCTATCGGTTGAATGTCTTCACCATACAGCTTCCACCCCTTAGGGAACGGAAAGAGGACATCCCGTTGCTGGCCGCATTTTTCCTTCGCAAACATAATTCCTTGCTCAATCTCTCGATCGAGAGCATCACGCCTGAGGCTATGGATCAGTTATGCGCCTACGACTGGCCCGGTAACGTACGGGATTTAGAGAACGCCGTACAAAGCGCCATGATACTCTGCGTAGACCGGCAAATCCATCCCGGACATCTGCCCGCCCGTATCAAAAGCTACCAGATGGAGCGACTGACAGCTCCTCAGGAAGCGGAAGAAGACACCTCGCTCCGTGATACGAACTCCTTGGCGGAGAGGGCCCGCATCCTGTCCGCGCTGCAAAAGCATAACTATAACCGTACCCTGACCGCCGAGGCTTTAAATATCAGTAGAAAGACGCTATTCAACAAAATGAAACGTTATAATCTTGGCAACGAGTAATTTTTTACTAACTTTGATGCCTCAATAGAAATGTGTTACATTTAGATTTTAAATAAACAAGTATTATGGCGAAAATAAAAGGAGCTGTTGTTGTAAACACAGAGCGCTGCAAGGGATGTAACCTTTGCGTAGTAGCCTGCCCGTCGGATGTACTGGAGTTGCACCCACGAGAAGTAAACAACAAGGGGTATCACTATGTGTACATGAAGAACCCGGACGCATGCATCGGTTGCGCTAGTTGCGGGTTAGTTTGTCCGGACGGTTGTCTAACGATCTACAAAGTAAAAATATAAAGTTATATCAAGATATGGCAGAAGATATAAAATTAATGAAGGGTAACGAGGCCATCGCCCATGCGGCTATCCGCTATGGCGTGGACGGTTACTTCGGCTATCCGATCACTCCGCAGTCGGAGATATTGGAAACCCTTATGGCAGAGATGCCGTGGGAAAAGACCGGCATGGTAGTCTTACAAGCGGAGAGCGAGGTAGCCGCTATTAATATGGTATACGGCGGAGCTGGCACTGGAAAGAAAGTGATGACCTCTTCTTCCAGTCCGGGCGTGAGCTTGAAACAAGAAGGTATTTCTTATATCGCGGGAGCGGAGCTTCCTTGTCTGATCGTGAACGTTATGCGTGGCGGTCCCGGATTAGGAACGATCCAGCCGAGTCAGGCTGATTATTTCCAGACCGTGAAAGGCGGTGGCCATGGCGATTACCGTTTGATTACCTTGGCACCCTCTTCCGTACAGGAGATGGCCGATTTCGTAGGCCTTGGTTTTGATCTGGCTTTCAAATACAATAACCCCGCTATTATCTTGGCGGACGGTATCATCGGACAGATGATGGAGAAAGTGGTTATGCCTCCCTATCATACCCGTCGTACCGAGGAAGAGATTATCGCTCAATGTCCTTGGGCCGTACAAGGAAAGAAGGGCGGACGCAAAGGTAACGTCATCACTTCCTTGGAGCTAGACCCGGCGAAGATGGAAGAGAACAATATCCGTTTCCAAGCGAAATATCGCAAGATCGAGGAAAACGAGGTTCGTTACGAGGAGTTCCAATGTGAGGACGCTGATTATCTATTGATCGCGTTCGGTTCTTCCGCCCGTATTTGCCAGAAGGTAGTTGAGATCGCCCGTGCGGAAGGTATCAAGCTTGGCTTGTTACGCCCGATCACGTTATGGCCGTTCCCGACAAAAGTGATCGCCGCTTATGCGGATAAGGTAAAAGGTATGTTATCGGTTGAGTTGAACGCCGGACAGATGGTAGAGGACGTTCGCCTAGCCGTAAATGGTAAGGTGAAGGTAGAGCACTTTGGCCGATTGGGTGGAATCGTATTCACCCCGGATGAGGTATTGAACGCGCTGAAGGAAAAATTATTCTGATCCGTATGACACGAGGAAGTAAAGCTGACGAGATATTGACGCTGGTCTTTATGCTACTGGCCATAGCTGCCGTGGTATGTTACTTCGCTGTTAGCGATAAGACCGTATTCTTGTATTGCGGTGGAGCGGCGATCGTATTGCGGCTGGTGCAATATGTCCTAAGATATATACATTAATAATTAAAGATTATGGAACTCAACGATATAATTAAACCGGAAAATCTGGTGTATGAAAAGCCCAGATTGATGAATGAAAATCCCATGCACTACTGCCCCGGTTGCAGCCACGGTGTGATACATAAGCTAATCGCCGAGGTTATAGCCGATATGGGTCTGGAAGATAAGACAATCGGTATCTCCCCCGTGGGATGTGCCGTATTCGCATATAACTACTTGGATATCGATTGGATCGAGGCAGCCCACGGACGTGCGCCAGCCATCGCTTCCGCCGTTAAACGCTTGAATCCGGAGAAGATGGTATTCACGTATCAAGGAGATGGTGACTTGGCGGCTATCGGTACGGCCGAGACGATTCATGCAGCCAACCGTGGCGAGAATATCGTGATCGTATTCGTAAATAACGCGATCTATGGTATGACCGGCGGACAGATGGCTCCGACTACACTGGAAGGTATGCCCACGGCTACCTGTCCTTACGGACGCAACATCGCCTTGAACGGTTACCCGCTGAAGATCGGTGATTTATTAGCCCAATTGGAAGGAACTTGCTTGGTAACACGCCAAAGCGTACAGACGGCCGCGGCCGTACGGAAAGCGAAGAAGATGCTTCGTAAGGCTTTCGAGAACGCTATGGCCGGTAAGGGTACTTCTGTGGTAGAGTTCGTCTCCACTTGCTCATCCGGCTGGAAGATGACTCCGGAAAAAGCCAATAAATGGATGGAAGCGAACATGTTCCCCTTCTACCCGCTGGGCGACTTAAAGAATGTTGAATAAGTAATACGGTAAACGACAATGAAACAAGAAATAATTATAGCAGGCTTCGGTGGACAAGGTGTATTGTCTATGGGTAAGATCTTGGCCTATTCCGGTTTGATGGAAGGCAAGGAGGTTAGCTGGATGCCTTCATACGGACCTGAGCAACGTGGCGGTACGGCCAACGTAACCGTTATCTTGAGCGACGAGCGTATCAGCTCACCCGTATTGAATGAATATGATATCGCTATTATCTTGAACCAACCTTCCATGGATAAGTTCGAGAGCAAGGTGAAACCGGGCGGTATCTTGATTTACGATGGTTATGGCATCCATACGCCGGCGAAACGTACGGATATTAACGTATATCGGGTAGATGCCATGGACGCCGCTACCGAGATGAAGAACGAGAAGGCATTCAATATGTTGATCTTAGGCGGGTTGCTTAATATCGTCCCGATGGTTCAATTGGAGAACGTCATGCTAGGATTGAAGAAATCCTTGCCCGAGCGTCACCATCATTTGTTGCCGATGAACGAGGCTGCCATTAAGAAAGGAATGGAGATTATACAGAAAATATAAGAAGCTCATTCATTGATGTGCCGATATGCCAATTAAGTTTTCTGATTGGCATATTGGCATATTTTATAATTGGCACATTATTTTTTGTTATATCTTTGCAACCCATGAAGTATTATCTATACATATTACTTTTTCTGATAGGAACGGCGGCTTCCGCGCATGCGCAAGGACGTTCCGGGAGCCGGGGAGGACGAGGTGGATTCTCGTTATCTAATTTATCATCCTCAAACAAGGAAATACCGGATAGCTTGCTGCAAACAGATAGCGCGGCGCTGAAATCAAAACGAATCATCGGTTATCGGCTCACGCCTCTTTTGGGAGAACGTTATATCGCTCCTATGGATACCAATCGATTAAATTTCGGGAATAGTACGTTGGTGGAAGCGAACTCATTGGCCGTAGGTTATCTGGCGAATGTGGGATCGCCGGCGCAAACCCGTATTTTTAACGAACGTAAGGAGGAACGTGATTTCATCTTCGCCGATGCCTATGATTATTATATCACGACCCCGACAAACGCTTATTTCTATGATACCAAAGTACCCTATACCCAAGTGACTTATACGACAGGAGGAGCCAGCCAGAATAAGATGGACCGACTGAAAGGGGTACTGACCATGAACTTTGGCAAGAAGATCAATGTCGGTGGCGAGATGGATTATATCTATAGTCGTGGATATTATAACTCCAACGGTAATAAATTATTAAGTTATCGCTTTTTCGGAAGTTATATCACCGACCGTTACGAGTTAAACGCTTATTTAAGTAATTTCAATTTCGTAAACTACGAGAACGGTGGACTTACAAATGACCAGTATATCACGAATCCCGATGACTTGGCCGAGAATCAAAGAAATATCGATAGTAAATCATACCCTGTCCGTTACACGGACACATGGAACCGTGTCCGTGGAAAACAATATTTCCTGACACAGAGATACAATCTCGGTTTTACCAAAGAATTGGAAGAAACCGATGAGGAAGGGAACGTAAAAGAGGTATTCATTCCGGTTTCCAGTATCATCCATACCATCGATTACGAAGATAACCGCAGACGCTTTATCTCTAATGATGCCGGGATCGATACCTGCTACACTCATCTTTATGGTATGGACGCATCTTTGAATGACCAGACTTCCTCATGGAATTTAAAGAATACTTTTGCGTTGGCCTTGCGGGAAGGTTTCCAAGATTGGGCTAAGTTCGGGCTGACCGCCTTCGTTACTTTCGAGAAACGCCGGTTTAGATTGGCATCCCAAGTTCCCGGACTGGATTACGGTCCGGATGGTCGTGGAAGCTCTGAGCCGAGTACATTAAATTTCCCTACTTCCGAGGTATATGATGAGTTTACGACCTACATCGGAGGCGAATTATCCAAACGCCGTGGTAGCCTTCTTACCTACAATGTCCGTGGAGAATTAGGACTTGCGGGAAGTGACGCCGGAGAGGTTCGAGTGAGCGGAGACTTACAGACCAAATTCAAGCTTTTCAAGAAAGACGCTACCATCAAGGCGGAAGGATATATCAAGAATATCACCCCGGCGTTTTACCAACGTCACCATCATGGGCGTTACTATTGGTGGGATCTATCATTGAAAAATGTGCAAAGGATTTACGCCGGAGCGAAAATCAACTTGGAATCCACCCGTACCCAGTTATCCGGAGGAGTGGAAAGTATCCAGAATTATGTATTCTTCAACGGCAAAGGTTTGCCGGAGCAAAGCAGTAAGAACATTCAAGTTGTCTCAGCCCGTATCAAGCAAGATATCATGTACCGTGCGTTCGGATGGGAGAATGAGGTGGCCTATCAGCTTTCTAGCGAGAAGTCTCAACTCCCGTTACCGGATATCAGCGCATACTCGAATATATATCTAGCGTTTAAGTTGGCGAAAGTATTAACCGTACAGATTGGTGCGAACGTATACTACAACACCGCTTATTACGCTCCTTATTACGAGCCGGCTACCCAGCAATTCCAAGTACAGGAAGAAGACAAGAAAGTGAAGGTTGGCAATTATCCGTTGATCAACGCTTATGCGAATTTCCATTTGAAGCAAGCTCGCTTCTTCATCATGGCATACAATCTAGGCTCTAAGTTCGTTGACCCGAATTACTTCTCTCTTGCGCATTATCCGTTGGACCCGATGGTCTTGAAAATGGGCATCTCCGTGACTTTCAATAATTAATCGATTGCCATGAGATCTAAGAAGTTGCTTATCCTATACGCTTTCCTACTGATTGTCGCTGTAGTGACAATGGTACAGCTTTGGAGACTTAACCAACGTCCCCAAGAGATCGGACCTCGTGATTATCCGGAAATCAAGGAAGAAGGAATTCTCCGGATGATAACCGAATACAATCAATCCGGGTATTTCGTATCAGGCGATACAGTGCAAGGTTTTCAATACGAGCTTAGCCAAGCGATCGCTAAATTATCCGGATTGGAGGTTCAGACGCATTTGGAAATGAGTTTAGCGAAAAGTTTCGAGGAATTATCGGACAACAAATGCGACGTAATCGCAAGAAACATACCCATCACCTCCGAGATGCGGGAAAACTACCTGTTCACCGAACCGATCGTTCTCAACAAGCAAGTCTTGGTACAACGTACGGCAGAGGCGAACAACGGACAAGCCCCTATCCGTAACCAATTGGATTTAGCCCAAAAGACTTTATACATACCGAAAGATTCCCCGGCCTTATTGCGTCTGCAAAATCTGGGACACGAGATAGGCGATACGATCTACGTGGTGGAAGATGAGTTATATTCTACCGAGCAGCTTATGATCATGGTAGCCAAAGGCGATATCGATTATGCCGTATGCGACCAACAAATCGCTCGCATGACCCAGAAAAACCTGCCGGAAGTCGATATCCTAACGGATGTCAGTTTTACCCAATTGCAATCGTGGGCGGTCCGTAAAGACTCCCCTGTCCTACTGGATAGCCTAAATAGTTGGCTCCAGCAAATCAAGAACAGTGGATTATACGACCAAATTTATAAGCGCTATTACAAATAGCGCTATTCGTGAGACGGCAAAATAAAGGAGAACTCTGAACCTACCCCTAATTCAGAAGTAACATGTATCGAACCTCCCATCTTAACAACTAATCCTTTGCAGATAGCCAGTCCTAATCCGATACCTTCCATATAGTCGTTTATTTTCACGAAACGACCGAAGACATCTTTCAATTTGTCCTTATCGATACCGATTCCCGTATCCCTTACGTAAAAACGTAATTGATTATCCGGTTGAATGGTATATCCCATCGTGATGCTACCTTCTTTCGTGTTCTTGATAGCGTTGTTCACCAAATTATTAATCAACTGCAACAGACGCATGCTATCCGTACCGAACATATGGTGGTCAGCCCCTTTCTCCAAAACTAACTTGACTCCTCCCGGGACCCGTAACTTGGCGGAAGCATAAATCGTATCCATCAATTCACTGACATCTAATTGCTCATATGTGATCTTTATCGCATCCGCCTCAATCTTCGAGATATCCAAGATGTCATTGATCAATTGCATCAACAATTGGTTATTCATCTTGATCACATCGTAGTACGACATACGTTCCTCATCCGTATCAGCAAAAGCCATCAATTCAGAGAAGCCGGTAATCGCATTCAAAGGAGTCCGGATCTCATGGCTCATATCCGCCAGATATTTCGATTTCATCTTATCAGCGGCCTCGGCCTTCACCTTCGCCTCCTCAAGGCTTAATTCTTGATTCTTCCGTTCCTGAATATTCGTTGAACATCCAAGGATAACCGAAGGTCTTCCTTTCTCGTCCCGTTCATACACGGTAGCAAATACCTCTCTCCAAACATATTCCTTCTTGCCGGGAAATAGCATACGTGCCTCGATCCTTGCCTCAGAGATTTCCCCTCGGCAAAGACGGGTAAACATATTATGATAATGTTCTTGATCATCCGGATGCGCCCGGCTGATAAACTGCCCCCATGACACCTCTATCATATCTTCCGACATGGTATTCCAATCGTTCAAGGTCACAACGGAATCCTTGAAATTATGGGTACTGTCCGGATCGATGAAGATCGAGCATGTACGTATATCACTTATCCGCAATGCCATTTTCGTCAAGATCCGGGTTCTTCTCAAAGTATTCTCCGTAGCCAACTCGGAAGTTATATCTCTCCATAAAGCCAAGACAAGCGGCTTGCCATTATTTAGGGAAATAGGATATTTAGCGACCTCTATATCCCGGTAATCGCCGGAGGCCGATTTTACCTTGCCCTTGAATCTAGCGGTCAGTCCTGTCTTGATCACGTTCATATCGGTTTCCAGACGCTCCTCGGCGGTCATCAAGGCATTATAATTCACCTCGAAATCATCATGTCCCTCGATCTCCCGGGTTTCAATACCCGTTATTTCCTCCATAAAATGATTCCAATACAGGTAATTAAAATGGTTATCCCCATCTTTCACGAAAACCCCCAACGGTAACCGATCTAATATCGTATTGATCAGTTCTTGTAGATTGTTTTCTGTTTTCAGAGAAGATACATCGCGTGTATAAACGATTACAAGCTCCTCATTAAAAAGGCTTGCTTGCGATAGATAATAATAGTTCTTTCCTTCAAAAGAGACCTCAAAAGAGAAATCCACTTTCACTTGCTCCTCGAAAACACGTTTAACCGCAGCTCTATAGATCTCATATTGATCGTAGTTCTTCCCGTCCGGGAACAACGCTTGAGGTTGCTTTCCGATACAGTTATTCGCTAAATAATGATAATAATCGTCTTTTGCAGAAATAACCTTGACAAGAGTAAGATTTCGATCTACTAATACAATCGTATCGGGACTCTTCTCCATGATCATCTCTAATCCAGACTGAACGTTACTTCCGCTTTCTAGACTATTCATATTAATTCTTTCGTTTTTGGGGTATAACTCGGGGATAAAGGTATTTATTTTTCTATTTATCACCAAAGAGAAACCTACCTATTGCATAATATTTCTAAATAATCTTTATCTTTACCGGGAATTTGAATGTAAAAAGATGAGATTTGATGAATTAGATTTGGAAGATGCCGTATTAGACGGGCTTTATGACATGAATTTTGACGAAACGACTCCAGTCCAAGAGTTAACGATTCCTGTCATTTTAGAAGGTAAAGACATCATCGCTTGCGCACAGACCGGAACCGGTAAAACGGCGGCGTATGTTTTGCCAGTTATTAATGAACTAAGCAAAGGTTGTCATCCGACAGATGCGGTGAATGCGGTCATTATGGCACCGACCCGGGAATTGGCTCAACAAATAGACCAACAAATTCAAGGATTCACTTATTTTATACCTTCCATATCCGCAGTAGCCGTGTATGGAGGTACCGACGGAATCGCTTGGGAACAACAAAAGAGAGGTTTAGAGATGGGTGCGGATATCGTGATCGCTACCCCGGGACGTTTATTGTCCCATATTAAGTTAGGTACTGTAGATTTGTCTAAAGTGTCGTTCTTCGTCTTAGACGAGGCGGACCGCATGCTGGATATGGGTTTTTATGATGACATCATGCAGGTTCATAAACAGCTGCCCCCCTACTGCCAGACGATCATGTTCTCGGCTACCATGCCGCCTAAGATCCGGACGTTGGCTAAAACCATCCTAAAAGATCCGGAAGAAGTCAAGATCGCTATCTCACGCCCACCCGAATCTATCATGCAAACCGCATATATCTGCTACGATCCACAAAAGCTCAAGATTCTACAAGATCTCTTCACTCAAAGCCGCCCTCAACGAGTAATTATCTTCTCCTCTTCTAAAATGAAGGTGAAAGAATTAGCGTCTACCTTAAAAAGATTAAAGTTCAATGTAGCCGCCATGCACTCGGATCTAGAGCAATCCCAAAGGGAGGAGGTCATGAAAGAATTCAAGAGCGGACATATCGATATCCTTGTGGCTACGGATGTCGTAGCACGTGGAATTGATATCAATGACATCAAGTTGGTCGTGAACTTCGATATCCCGCATGATCCGGAGGATTACGTACACCGAATCGGACGTACGGCACGGGGTACGAACGGCGAAGGATTGGCGATTACTTTCGTATCGATCGACGAACAAGCACAATTCAAACGCATAGAGGATTTCTTGGAAAAAGAGGTTTATAAGATACCGATCAGCCCGGAATTCGGCGAAGTGCCCTTGTATGAGCCGGAAAAATACGGTATGAATAAAAGAGGCAGAGGACGGCCTCGTAAAAGTGAGGATAAAGGATCATCCTCGAGCCCACAAAAACGAAATATGGGACATCGTGGAAGGCCTAAAAAGGCGCAATAAAAGCACTATACTTTTTATTTGAAAAACACTATACTTTTGGAGCTAAAACAATATTGCTTTGAACTCAAAAGTATAGTGTTTTTTTATGGGATATTATCAACCGTTCATGGATGCCAAGAATTCCATATTATCAACGGTTTGTTCCATCCGTTGCTTAACAAATTCCATAGCCTCCATAGAGTTCATGTCTGATAGATATTTGCGTAAGACCCACATACGGTTCAACGTGCTCTCATCCTGCAATAAATCATCACGGCGAGTGCTGGAAGCCGTGATATCCACAGCCGGATAGATACGCTTATTAGATAATTTACGATCCAATTGTAACTCCATATTACCCGTACCCTTGAATTCCTCGAAGATCACGTCGTCCATCTTAGAGCCAGTCTCCGTAAGGGCGGTGGCTAGAATCGTAAGGCTACCACCATTCTCAATATTACGGGCGGCACCGAAGAAACGCTTCGGCTTCTGCAACGCATTTGCATCCACACCACCGGAAAGCACCTTACCGGAAGCCGGTTGTACCGTATTATAAGCACGAGCCAAACGAGTGATCGAGTCCAGAAGAATCACGACATCATGACCACATTCTACCATTCGTTTCGCCTTGTTCAATACGATCTCAGCGATTTTCACGTGACGTTCAGCCGGTTCATCGAATGTAGAGGCGATCACTTCCGCATCCACGCTACGAGCCATATCCGTAACCTCCTCCGGACGTTCGTCGATCAATAATATAATCATATAAACCTCGGGATGGTTGTAAGCGATAGCGTTCGCGATATCTTTCAACAACATCGTCTTACCGGTTTTCGGTTGAGCGACGATCAAACCACGTTGCCCTTTTCCGATCGGGGAGAATAAATCAACCACACGTACGGCGATATTATCGTATACTTTCGGTGATTTACGTGCCGTAAGCATGAATTTCTCATCCGGGAATAACGGGGTCAAATGATCAAAAGGAACCCGGTCGCGAACCTCTTCCGGCGTACGTCCATTGATCTTGTCCACTTTCACCAACGGGAAATACTTCTCACCTTCCTTCGGTGGACGGATCGAACCTTCTACCACGTCACCCGTTTTCAAGCCAAATAACTTGATCTGGGATTGAGAGACATAAATATCGTCCGGTGAAGTCAAATAATTATAATCTGAAGAACGAAGGAAACCGTAACCATCTTGCATCATCTCTAACACGCCGGTTCCTGTAAGGATGCCGTCAAACTCATACATTTTCTCTTGAGCCTGCTGGTTGTTATTAGCGTTATTGTTATTACGGTTGTTATTATGATTATTCTGTCGATTGTTCTGTCGAGGATTATTCTGCTGGGGAGCGGCCTCGGGTTGAGGTTTGTTAGCCTCGAGTTTCGGAGCGGAGAACGGGAAAATTTGATCCAATACGGATTTAGCGTCCGGATGGCGAAATACGATGCGCTTAGGCTCTTCTTCCGTCGCTTGTGGTGAAGTGGTTTCTTCCGCTACCTCTACCGGAGTCGTATTTTCCGGCAAAGCGGCTTCTTCTTCCGTTTCAAGTTCCGCCACAACAGGAGGCAACAACGGTTTCTCCACCGGGCTCTCTACTATCGCCGGAGTTTCCACGGCCGAGATTTCCGTTACCGTAGAGATCGTTTGCGGCTCTTTCGAAACCACCACTTCCTTGTTATCCTCGGAAGGAGCGATAGCGCCCGCTACCTTTTCCTTTTTCTCGATACGGACTCTTTTCTTACGTTCAGGCTGCTCTTTTTGCTCTTTCTTGTCAGCCGGAGCAGTCACTAGCTTTTCCGGAGCCTGTTGGGTACTCTCTGCAGCTTCGGCAGTCTCAGCCTTCGCCACTTTAGGAGAAGCGGCTTTAGCCGGACGGCCTCTCTTACGGCCCTCTGCAGGCTTCTTAGCCTCTTTCTCTTTCATCTTTTCAGCCTGAATGCCGGCATAGGAGATCGCTTGCTCATCAAGAATCCGATAAACCAACTCTTCTTTCTTTAAGCTGCTAACTTTTTTTATTCCCAACTCTTCCGCGATACTTTGAAGTTCGGGAAGAAGTTTTTCATTTAGTTCTAGAATGTTATATTTCTGCATATTGCGAAGTAATAATATAAATGGTACATACACACGGATCACATATACAAACACGATGTACGCCCAATGGTATCATTGTATCTTTATTTAATTATAATTTTCATGTAATAACCGGATTGTTCAGCTAATTTGAACCATTAGTAACATATCTGCGGAGTAAATCTTCGCAAATGTAAGAATATTTTTACAATAAACGAGGATTTAGCCCAAAAAATTCACAATTAGCACACGCTTTGTTGATTCGTCTATACGAAAACGATTATCAGTCCTTTCTCCTACCACCCAAACGATAGCGTCGCCACTACAAAGAAGCCATGTGCGCTCCTTCTCAATCCGGCTAAATTTATGATCGGAGAAATAGTCACTCAACTTCTTACGTCCTTTCATTCCGAAGGGAATAAACCAATCGCCTTCTTTCCAAGTCCGCAATGTTAAAGGGAAATCGAGTTTATCATAATCCAAATAAGCGATCCGCTTATTCTTCTCGATAGGGAAACCTATAGTTATAACAAGTTTTTGGAAAGATAGTTCAATAGGTTCATGATTAATACCCTTTTCCGGATCTAAAACGAAGGTTCGCTCTTCCTTCTTCTCTAAAGAAGTGATCCATAAATAATCCCGATCCTTCAGCAAACGATGGGTGGAAGAGTAAAACAGCTTACCGGGCTCCTTGGTCAAGGCAGCGAAAATATCGTCCGAGACCAGACGGGTAAAACCATATTCTTTTAATAACTCATACAAAATCGTCTCCGGAGCCGGAAACCGCATCAACGCCCCGATAGAAAGACGATCATCCGATACGACAACCTCTTTCCGGGCTTGTTCCAATACATATATATATATAGTCTCTGCGGCAGAAAGATGCTCGGCGGAACGTGCGATGGTATTCCGGGCCGATGGATTTATCTCCTCCAAAAGCGGCAACACATTCAAACGGATAAAATTACGGGTATAAGCATCCGATAAATTCGTGCTATCCACCATATAGGCGTAGCCTTGATCCGCCAACCAAGCCAAGATATCCTCACGGCTTACGCACAGCAAAGGACGGACGATGAAACCATTCCTCGGACGGATCCCGCTCATCCCCCGGATTCCCGTGCCCCGTATCAAATTCATCAAGACTGTCTCCACATTATCGTCCCGGTGATGGGCGACGGCGATCGCCTGCCCTCCCAGCCGCTCCCGCATCTCCTCAAACCAAGCATAGCGCAATTCACGGGCAGCCATCTCTATCGAGAGATGCTTCTCTCCGGCATAAGAGATCGTATCGAAATCTATCTTATGAAAGGGTACTTCCAAAGATTCCGCGAACTCACAGGCAAATGCCTCATCCCGATCCGACTCCTCCCCACGCAAATGAAAGTTACAATGAAGCGCTATACACGGATATCCCAAACGCACCAATACGCCCAACAAAGCCACAGAATCGGCACCACCGCTCAATCCGACCAAAACCGGACGATCCTCGGATAACAGCCGGTACTTCTCTATATATAAACGTATCGTATGTATCATAACATCTTTGTATTAAAAACAATAATGGCCCTAGCCGGTTTTAGCTAGAGCCATTACTTATAGATCTTTTGAATTAATCTTCTACACCTGCTAATTCCGGGTCGATCATAATACGACCACAGTATTCGCAAACAATAATTTTCTTACGCAACTTGATATCCAATTGCTTCTGAGGCGGGATCTTGTTAAAGCAACCACCGCAAGCGCCACGTTGCACATAAACAACAGCCAAACCGTTACGAGCACCTTTACGGATACGCTTGAAAGCGGTCAACAAACGAGGTTCGATAGCGGCTTCCAGCTTCTTCGCTTTCTCACGAAGTTTCTCCTCATCCTGCTTTGTCTCGGAAATGATCTGCTCCAACTCGCTCTTTTTCTGAACCAAGTCAGCCTTACGGCCTTCCAGCTTCTCAGTCAGCTCAGCGATATCTTTTTTCTTAGCGTCTACCGCCTCTCCGAATTCACGGATTTTTTTCTCTGAGAACTCAATTTCCAAACCTTGGAACTCGATCTCCTTAGACAGGTTATCAAACTCCCGGTTATTACGCACATTATCTAATTGTGCCTTATAGCGATCTATCAATGTGGTAGATTCCGTGATCTTATGCTTTTGCTCAACAACAGAAGTCTCAAACTCCTTGATCTCCGCTTGATAGTTCTGGAGACGTGTTTCCAGTCCTGCGATCTCGTCCTCCAAGTCTTGAACCTCCAAAGGAAGCTCACCACGAAGGGTCTTGATCTTATCAATTTCAGTCATCATCGTCTGAAGTTGATACAGCGTAGAAAGCTTTTCTTCAACCGTATATTCCTTTTCAGCTGATTGTTTATCTGTAGCCATTCTATAAATATTTTACTGGGTTTGAATTAACATTCGAAAAATGTACCGCAAAGGTAGGGAATTTTTTCGATATTATGTTATAAAATATGTCTTTTGTACAGATTTCCGATTCATAATGACCGATAACCGCCAGTAGAATCTGGTCCTCCACATCGTAAAAATCGTTGTACTTCGCCTCCCCCGTTATAAAGACATCGGCACCATACGCGATAGCGTCCTTGATCAAGAAAGCGCCGCTGCCTCCGCAGATAGCGACCTCTCGGATAGACTTACCCGTAAATGGGGAATGCTTCACGCAACCGACGTTAAACAGGGCCTTGATCCGTAACAAGAAACTTAACTCATCTTCCTCGGCAGGCAACTCTCCCACTACACCGGAACCTGCCTGTTCCCATGTGTTTGATAACGAATAAAAATCAAAAGCCGGCTCCTCATACGGGTGAACGGATAACAGAGCACGGGTCACCGCTGTCTTCTTGAATGCCGGAAGGATCATCTCCATACGCACCTCTTTCTCTACATGCACCTCGCCGATCTCACCACAAAACGGATTGCATCCCGCATTGGCACGGAATGTTCCCTCGCCATGTAAATTATAACTGCAAGCATCATAGTTCCCGATACTTCCCGCACCGGCATTGAACAAGGTATTCCGCATGATCTCGGCATAAGCCTCGGGGACAAACGTCACCAACTTCAACAAAGCGCCTTTTTGGGGGCTCAAGATCCGTACATTTTGCAAGCCGATCAACTCTGCCAAACGGTAATTCACGCCTCCTACGGCATTATCAAGATTGGTATGGGCGGCATAAACCACCAAATCATACTTACACGCCTTCATCATGCAACGCTCGATATAATTGGAGCCAGTCAACGACTTAAACGACTTAAAGGCCAAAGGATGATGAGAGATGATCAGGTTACATCCCATCTCGATCGCTTCATCAAGCACCTCCTCGGTAACATCTAGGCATAGCAACACACCCGTCGCATGCTGGTTCACGTCGCCAACTTGCACACCCGCATTGTCAAAACCTTCTTGAAGCGGCAGCGGGGCGTAATGCTCGATTTCTCTCAATATATCTTTAACCTTTACCATGCTAAATATCTTTTGATTTATGTTCGGGAGAAAAAGTAATTCCTTTCGGAAGAAAAGAAAATTCCATTCAGATGGAATAAGATTCCCATTCGAATGGAATTTCAGATTGGATTATTTCTTGATATCAACGATCAAATTCAGTTCGTCCAACTGGGCCGGATCCAAGACACCCGGAGCATCGAGCATAACATCTCGTCCAGAATTGTTCTTCGGGAAAGCGATACAGTCGCGGATAGAATCCAAACCGGCGAACAAAGACACGAAACGATCCAAGCCATAAGCCAAACCTCCATGAGGAGGCGCTCCGTACTTGAACGCATTCATCAAGAAACCGAATTGCTCTTGCGCTCTTTCTTCGGTGAATCCTAACAGCTTGAACATCTTATCCTGTAATTGGCTGTCGTGGATACGGATAGAACCACCACCCACTTCAACGCCATTGATAACCATATCATACGCATTCGCACGAACAGCGCCCGGATCCGTGTCCAACAACGGTATATCATCCGGATTCGGAGAGGTAAACGGATGGTGCATAGCGTAGAAACGTTGATCGTCCTCGTTCCATTCGAACAGCGGGAAGTCGATTACCCACAAGCAAACGAACTTATCCTTGTCACGAAGGCCTAATTGATTACCCATCTCTAAACGCAACTCGCAAAGTTGCTTACGAGTCTTCATCGCATCGTCGCCGGAAAGGATCAAAATCAAATCACCCGGCTTAGCGCCGAACGCATTCTTCATTTCTTGAAGAACCTCTTGGCTATAGAATTTATCTACGCTTGATTTCACGTTACCATCCGCTTCCACACGGGCGTAAACCAAACCTTTAGCACCTACCTGCGGACGTTTCACGAATTCAGTCAGCGCATCCAGTTGTTTACGGGTATAGCTTGCAGCACCTTCCGCACAGATACCCCCTATGTAAGCGGCGTTATCGAATACGGAGAAACCATGGCCTTTCATGATGTCCATCAACTCGACGAACTTCATGCCGAAACGCAAATCCGGTTTATCGCTACCATATTGTTTCATAGCATCTTGCCAAGTCATACGCATAAACGACTCCTTGAACTCGACACCACGGATTACCTTAAACAAATGTTTCGCCATGCCCTCGAACATATTCAAGACATCCTCTTGCTCCACGAAGCTCATCTCACAGTCGATCTGCGTGAACTCCGGCTGGCGATCCGCACGCAAATCCTCGTCACGGAAACATTTTACGATCTGGAAATAACGGTCGAAACCGGAAACCATCAACAATTGCTTCAAGGTCTGTGGAGACTGAGGCAAAGCGTAGAACTGTCCCGGGTTCATACGGGAAGGAACCACGAAGTCACGGGCACCCTCCGGGGTAGAATTTACAAGAACCGGAGTCTCTACCTCCAAGAAACCTTGCTCATCCAAATAGCGGCGAACCTCGAACGCCATTCTATGACGAAGTTCCAGATTCTTACGAACGCAAGCACGACGCAAGTCCAGATAACGATATTTCATACGCAAGTCATCACCGCCATCTGTCTCCTCCTCGATCGTGAACGGAGGGGTAAGCGCAGTGTTCAGGACATTTAATTCAGAAACGATCAACTCAATATCACCTGTCGGGATATGCGCATTCTTGCTGGAACGCTCACGAACCGTACCCGTAACCTGAATCACGAATTCACGGCCCAACTTATTTGCCTTTTCGCAAAGAGCTGCATCAACCTCCTGATTAAATACCAACTGAGTAATACCATAACGGTCGCGGATATCGACAAATGTCATTCCTCCCATTTTGCGGGTTTTCTGCACCCAACCGGCCAGTGTAACCACCAGACCTTCATCCGCAAGGCGCAAGTCGCCACAAGTTCTTGTTCTATACATCTTTATTATTTAATTTGCTAGATTTACCAATCTTTATACCTCAGTTTATTACAAACCGCAACCACAAAGATAATACTATAAATCTTAATAATTATTCTTTTAAGCAAATTAAAATACGTTTTACCCTCTGCTACCCAAGCTGTCCGTATCGGGATTAATCTCTTTCACAGCCTCCTTTACATCCTTGGCCGTTATTTTCTTCTCATTTTTAACAGCGATTTGCTCTACAGGATACTTTTCCTCCATCTCCTCCAATTTAGAGTCTACGGATGTTTTTGAATCATTTGTTCTCATATTCTCTATTTTATTAACGTAATAATGGCTATTAAACAAGCAAGTACCGCCAATGGTTTATAGCGATAGCGACATTGTCCGTGAACATGGAAGGAGTTATGGGAATGCGAGACATTATAGCATATCATTATTTCGATATAGACGCTGTTATAGTGTTTGATGTGATGAAAAATAATCTGCCAGCCATAAAAATGACTATTGATAAAATGTTATTTGATATTTGAGACACCTTCCGTGAGCGATACCGTGGATGAGGACAAAAAACTATTTACCCCCGGATGAGCCTCTTATAGAGCAACGAACGCAAGCCATTAGGGAGAAGACGGGTCACTAAGCGAATACAGACATTCTTTAGCAAGGAGAAAAAGCCGATAAAACCCATCTTGTAAAACAGCGTCTGCAACCTCACTTCCGTTACAGCATACCGCCATCCTCCCCGCCGCCGAAACATATCCGGCGAGAAGCGGAAAAAGAGCAGGCTCTCTTGTATATTATAGAACCGGGCACCATTCATCAGCATCCGTACCCACAGATAATAATCCTCGAACAAAGGAAAATGCTTATATCCTCCAGCCTTCAGCACGGCCGACTTCCGAAACATCACCACCGGATGGTTCACCGGACACCTTCCCTTGGCAAACCTCAAGATATTTTCATGCTGCTCCGGCACTTTCCGCATGGAAAGTACATTTGATACCTCCCCTTCAAACTCATCGATCCAAGCCCCCACTACATCAATTTCCGGATGTTCCAAAAATATCGCCAATTGCTTCTCAAAACGATCCGGCTTAGCGATATCATCCGTGTCCATACGAGCCACAAGGTCATACGAACAATGCTTCAGCCCCTCGTTAAGAGCCTTGCCGAGACCTCGGTTGGTGGGCAAAGAAATCACTTTTAACTCAGGATGCTGGCTTGTGAATTCTTTTATGACCGCATACAGCTCATCCGTCAAAGGACCATCTTCCACCAAGACAACTTCTATAGGCAATAGCGTTTGCGTGAAGATACTGGTCAGACTTTGACGTAAAAATAGTGGGCTCTCTTTATGATATAAAGAAAGTAATACGGAAAATAACATAGACTTTCAGGAAAAGTATTATATAAGAAAAATTTCTATATGTACATATAAGATGTATCCGGAACACTTGAAGATTGACTCTTTACAGAGTCTGTACGTAAAGAACCGTCTCAAATCTATCTTTCTCATTCTCATGATCCTAATCTGCCTCATAAAAAACACAACTCTCTGATTCACAGAATTAAAAAACACAAACGTTCTTCATAACCACATTACACCAGCTCATCTCTTCGTAGCAAATTTCATACCCACTCTACTTAAGACATTTTTTAGCGCTCTCCGTTGCTTAGGTGATATTTTCCACTGAAGCCAATTAGTCATATCAATCTTTATCTGTTGAGAGAGAGGAACAACGCCTCTACCAGAATCTATATACAAGCTCAATCTACTCAAATTTTCAACAGCATGCCTAATCCATTTACCTTTATATACTCCATGTATATATGGCAAGACATATTCCGAAACCGCCACCACATCTTTATAATCCTCTGATGGAGCAACAGCGGCTTGTTCATTTATTGAGTTTTCAATATCCCATGCACTAAGAGAGCCATCGCCTAACAGTTCAACAAAAAGATCTTTTCGAAATATTCCAAATTGAAGATTGATAGCATAGGGGATTTGCTTATTGACACTACGCAATAAAGGAAAAGATTTAATTTTAGATCCTTTAGGAGTAGGGCCTAAATTACAATACCTTATCTCGTGGCTATCCATATAGTCAAGTAGCTGCTCTATTAATGAATTGTCAACATTGTCGCTCAAGATAATGTCATCACACATCAACATTACATACTTCGATTTTATAACTGGCAAAGCCGCTATAGTGCGCTCAACCCAAGTATCATTTTGCTTATTATTGCATATACAAGTAATTCCTTCATACGATTTGGTATTGGTGGTTAGAATAAACTCATAGGGGCAATCACTCCAATATCTCCGATATCCTTTTAAAAATACAGCAAGCACATCGGAATACGAATCCGGAGAACTAACATAAATAGAAAGTCGCTTATCCATCAGCTATTGTACTTTTTCTATATATTCCTTCATACTCATCAAGTTTTTATCCTTGTCAGAAATGATCAATTTCTCAATACCGCCAATCTTATCGAAAGGCCACTCTATAGCCATATCCGGATCATTATACATTATGCCGGCATCACCTTCACCATAAAACACCTCACCACATTTATAGCTAACGACAGAATCCTCCAGCACCAAATAGCCGTGGCCAAAATACTGAGGTATGTATAGAGCCTTCTGATTCTCTCCGGTTAGATCAAAACCTTGCCATTTACCAAATGTTGGCGAATCAGGGCGAAGATCTATGATTACGTCATACACATGGCCACTTATACAACGAACAAGCTTGGCTTGCTGTTTAACAAGCTGGAAGTGCATCGCACGAATTACACCCTTTTTACTAATGGTATAGAACACCTCTTTAAGTTCATGATCTATACCATTTTGCTTAAATGCATCAATATTGTAATCCTTGATAAAGCCACCACGTTCGTCTGTGGCATAGAAGGGAGTTATCTCATATGCCCCCTTCATATCAAGTTCCTTAAATTCAAATTTCTGTATCATGACTAATTCCGCTATAACATCAAAGAGTTTTTAAGCCAATTAATAGTTTTATCAATGCCTTTATCAAAGTCTATAGACGCATATTCTCCAATAGTACTAACCAAGTTACTATTGTCAAACATATCCATTGTATACTTTACACCATCATCTTCACGGACTCCTATCCCTACCTTATCAGCGCAACCAACTAGTTCTCCTATACGAATAAGATAATCTTTCAAGACTCTAGGATTGCCAGAGCCTATATAATAGAACGGCTTATTCGTTTCCTTAAAGCCTAGACGATATACAGCTTCTATAAGATCATCCACATAAATAAAATCAGGTAACTATATACAATCTTACAGTATAACCCTTGTTAAAGCAATAAAATTTATATTTAATTTATACTCAAATTATATTAATAATAAAATATATGAAAAACAAAAAGATAGCAAAATTATTAACTCGTAAAGATGTAAGAGAAAGATACACCAGAGAAGAAGCAAAACAACTTTTTCAATGGTGTATTGATAAATCCTCTAAAGATAACCCATATCCTCATTCTAAAGAAGAAATTGAAAAGGAAATAGATATAATTTATAATTCTTCTTTAGAGGAATTATTTAAAGAAGATGAAGAAGGAATTTTGATATTTGGAGAAAAATCTCCTTGGCCACATGGTATACATCCAATTTCTTGATTATAAAAAACAAATATAGCATTGCAGTCATAACAAGACCAAGCTTTAAATTGAAAATTGTAATTTATATTAGTTGAATTGCATTTTGGACAAGTTTCTTTTCTCATATTCTTTGCATTTTTATCCAAAAGTACAAAGAATATCTCAGACACAAAAGAAATGTTTAGAAAATCTTACAGTATAACCCTTGTTAAACCTTGTAACTTCTAATTAAAATAATATCTATATATAATATTGAAAAACAAATTATTATATATAGATATTATTAGAAATAAAGGTGATCAGATTTATATTTTATTTGAAACAAAAATCAATAATAGATGGTAAGAAATAAACAAAATACATATATAAAAAAAGCATTTTTTGCTGCTACTAAAATAAATAAAGATGGATCTCATACTACTTATCTAGCTCCACTAGCAGAAAATTTAAAAAAGTATAAAATATCTAAATATATTTTTAGAGAGTGGATGTTAAATAGAAATAGAAGACCTTGTTGTAAATTTCCTAAAGAATATATAGATTATACAGTCAATGCTATTTATACAAAATATTTCAAATAGAAAAAAATATTGATTCATCATTATTCTTTTCTAATTCAATTTCTCGCTTTTTCTTTTTACTTAAAGAAGACTCTTTAAAAGATACATTACTTATCTTTGTGAATATTGGAGATATTGTTTCTAATATTTTAGGAAACTTTCCCTCGTTTACACTTTCTTGTATATCTATTCTGAATTTCATATTACTATTTTTTTGCAAAGATAGACTATTTTCAAACATAAACAAATCAAATTTGAAAAATAATCCACACTTTATATTAATAATTAATCCTATTTTTCTATATAAAAACAATAATAGTATATATTAATTATAAACCAAGAACTTAACCCTTATTAACACATATTTACAGGCTTCAATATTGAATCGTAAATTCTCTTTTTACCTTTGCATTATTGAGATATAAATAATTAATAATCAATTATTTATAATAAAATATTAATTGTAATATTAATAATAAAACAATATAAATATGAAGCTTGCAAAGATTGCTAAATTTGATTCTTTAATAGAATTACTTGATGCATTTCCTGATGAAGAATCTTGCATCATTTATTTGGAGCATTTAAGGTGGCCAAATAAAGTAAAATCTCCATTTGATAAAAAATCAAAAGTTTATCATTTAGGTAATCACAGATATATGTGTAAAAATACTCAAAAGATATTCAATGTAAAAGTAGGAACTATATTTCATAGCACTAAATTGCCTTTAAGAAAGTGGTTTATGGCTATTTGGTTGGTTCTTTCTCATAAAAAAGGTATATCATCATTGCAATTATCACGAGATTTGAAAATAACTCAAAAAACAGCATGGTATATATTACAGAAGATTAGAACCTGCTTGATTTGTAAAAATAAAGGTAAGCTTGATGGAGAGGTTGAATGCGATGAGACTTTTGTAGGTGGTAAAAATAAGAATAGGCATAAGAATAAAAAAGTGAAAAATTCTCAAGGAAGAAGCTTTAAAGATAAAACTCCAATATTTGGAATGTTACAAAGAAAAGGTGATGTCATTTGTCGAGTAGTAGAAAATACTTCTCAATATGAAATTACTCCCAATATTTTAAAGTTCGTTGAATTTTCATCTATCTTATATACTGATGAATGGCAAGGATATAATGATATTGCTGAAATTTATACTCGCTTTTCAGTAGATCACAGTAAAAAGCAATTTGTTGATGGAGATATTTACACCAATACAATAGAAGGATTTTGGTCTATACTTAAAAGAGGAATCATTGGTATCTATCATCACATGAGTAAGAAGCATTTACAATTATATGCAAATGAGTTCGCTTTTAGGTATAACACAAGACAAATTAGTGAAGGAAGTAGATTTAAGCTATTTCTCTGCAATGCTGAAAAGAAATTGACTTATCAAAATATTATTGCTGTTGCATAGACTGAAAGAAAATGAGAAAGCTATGTAAGTACATATCAATATTCTCATTATCTTTGTCCCGTCTTTCGAGACAAAGTTTTTTGAAAACAAGAGAAAGTGCCTTATACTCGTTGAAATCGCCAATCTCAAGAAGGTATATACAAGGCACAGAGGACAACCTATATCAAGTGGGTTGCCCATCTGTGCGTATATACAAGTGTTTGGCGATACTTAACGAGTATGCACAGGGGCAGCCCACTTTTCTTATATGCAAGTACTTCTTTTTGGCTGCAAAAGGGAAATAAAACTATTGTATGCCATGAAGAAGTTATTATGTGTATTATTAGTGTTTATATTTAATTTTAGTGTTTTTGCTCAAACAGAATCTTATCTATATGAAAGGTATGGTATTGTTAATCAATATACTAACAATACTGTTTTGCCAATTGATGGAACATTGAAATTTATCAAGAATAAAGATGATTTGTTCACTATTCAAATGACGGATTCTCAATTGGAAAATACATTCGTATATGAATTAACTGTATCTTTAAATGGTTATGATGAATTGGATGAAAAATATATTTATATCGGCAATGTTGTTAGAGAGGGTGTTGCAAAAGGCAAATGTATAATCAGCACATCTAATAAATTAGATATTTATTTAAACAACAAAGGGTATGAGTATAAAGGAGGTTATTACGATAATGATTTTCACGAAAATCTTTCACTTTCTGTGTATTTTAAAAACATGAAAATATCCGAAGACGGATACATATCTTCTATACCTGATACATATATAAAAATATATCCAATAAGAAACATCTCTAAAGAAGAAAAAGAGGCAATAGTATTATTTAATCAAAAGCAGAAGAAATTAATAGAAAAAGAACAAGAAGAAATTGTTAAAACAATTAGATTGGCTAATATCGAGAAAAAATTATCTATCATAAAAGATAGATACATTGAATATTATAAAGATCAAATAAAAGAGCAAATATTTAATGTGTATAAAAATGGATATTATTATAATATGCACACCTATTCTGTACCTTTTGAGTGTAAATTAATAATGCTCATAAATGATAATGATGTGAGTGTTATTAAAGAATGCATAAATTATTATGGAATAAAAGGACATATAAACAATAAAAGAATATTAAATACTTCAATGAATAAAGTGTTTGAAAACACAAATTCACCAAGTTATAAAATAGAAGATTTTCTTTGTAAGAAAGATATGGAGAATATTTTCATTGAGAATTACACTATCTCTGATAATTTCAAAATAAAAACTGGAATAATGAGTGTAAAGGTAAAAAACAAGAAACAAAAATATTATTTTAATGAACATGAAAAATGTTCACAACAAGGAAATATTTGCAATTGGTGTTATGAAAATATAAAGGATAATGGTTTATACTTTATTCAATACCTTATTATAAATGAGCACTTTTCTACATGCAAAATTTTAAATGTGAACAAAGATAACATAGATAATGCAAAACGTCATTTAAGAATCGGTTTTCTTAACAAATGACGCTCTAGTATTTTTATTGACTTATATCCTTTTTACAAGACTTCACAAAGTCCCTTTTTACCTTTGAATAAAAATAAATTTAATTTCAAAGGTAATTATGGATAGAATAGACAAATCTGAGAAATCGTTACAATCAGAAAAGAAGACTATAAAATCTTTAGAGCTGCATGGTCGTAAAGAAATAGAAGATTTTTTTAAAGATGAATTAGAAGGCAAAAGCCATCTTAAAGAATTTGTAGATTCTCTTATGACAAAACCAAATGGTTTTACTCTTGGGCTTCCTTCTCATTATATTGTTGATGGTCAAGAGGTAATTGTAAATCGTAGAGTACAAGAGGTAGTGATTTTCCACAGCTAATACAATTTAAATATACAATGTCTATTTTCTTTGAAAGGAAAAATTGATTATCCTTTTCACAACAAGGACATTTTATAACTATTTTATTCATTACTTTTATATTATATAATTAAACTTTTTATAATGCAAAAGTAATGAATAAATTTGAAAGTAACAAGTCTTTACACCTCTTTATAAGGGTTATACTGTAAGATTGTATATAGTTACCTAAAATCATATGGTTGTAAAGCTGGACCAAATGCGGCTTCTTTACCAGCCATCAACTCACCTAACGTATAACTAACCAAATTGCCCGTTTTATTACCTACACCGTATATATTTGAGAACTGCATCCACACAAACTGTTGAGCGATATTCTTGCAATAATCTTCCAAAATTATTCTGCAAGCATGCTTAGCCACACCATACATCATTCCACCAGTCGTTTTTTTCAGATGCGACAAACTAAATGCTACATTCTCCGCTACAGTACCCGCACAAAGAAACTTTTTCACATTTAACCTCTTGCAAATATTAGCGCAATCTACTGCCATCTGAATATTTGATAATTGAACCGTAGGATCTGCTTTATCAGCCCCATTTACACCTTTCCACGCAAAATGATAGAAAGAGTCATATTCAATTACTGGCAGTCTTTCGACTAGAGATGTATTCACCCCTGATTCTATCCTCGTAATAAGATTTGAATCAGGCAAACGATTGCCATGAAAGGTAATATCAACAGCAACAACCCTAGTACCTTTTTCTATCAATTTCTTTATAAGTGAACTACCTATAAAACCATTGCTCCCTGTGACGATTACGTTCTTCATATTATCGTTATACGTTTAAAAATTCATCTATCTGTTTATCCATACAAACACGAACATCCCCACCTGCTAGCCAAACCTTACTCCATTCAACAATCTTTTCCATTGCCTCATCCAGATTCCATCGAGGGCTCCATCCAAAAGTCTTTTTCAACTTAGAGCAATCAAGCTTCAAGAAATTTGCCTCGTGAGGACCACCATCATACTTGTTCACCCACCTCATGCCTTCGCCCCACTTGTTCACAAATAGGTCAACAAGAGCGCCTGTTTGAAAACAATCCACATCATCGGGACCTACATTATAATAATCCGCAAAACCGATATCCTCATATTGCTTCATCGCTATCAGCAGGTAAGCATACAAAGGTTCTAGAACATGTTGATAAGGACGGGTAGAGTATGGATTACGCACAACAATATCCTCATGTTTTACAGCCGCACGGATACAATCAGGTATTATTCTATCACTGGCGAAATCTCCACCACCTATCACATTACCCGCTCTAACAGTAGAAATAGGAATAATAGGCAGACCATCAATATCTGTAAAGAAAGAACGCTTGTAGCTATGAGTCACCAGCTCCGAACAGGATTTGGAATTTGAATAAGGATCATACCCATCCAATTCCTCATTCTCCCTATAACCCCAACTCCACTCCCTATTCAAATACACTTTATCCGTAGTGACATTCAAGAAAGACTTCACGCAACAATTATTGCGAACACACTCAAGAATATTCACGGTACCCATCACGTTTGTCTCGTAGGTATAGGCAGGATCTTTATAAGAATCTCTAACAATGGGCTGAGCGGCAAGATGCAGCACAATTTCTGGTTGAGACTCATCAAAAGCCTTCTTTAGAGAGGCATAATCTCGTATATCGCCAATCACGGAATGTATGTCATCTTCAATATTAGCAATTTGAAACAACGAAGGCTCTGTTGGGGCTTCAAGTGAATATCCGGTAACGACCGCTCCGGCATTAGCGAGTATCCTACACATCCAAGAGCCCTTAAAGCCGGTATGGCCCGTAAGGAAAATCCTCTTACCTTTATAAAAATCCAATATATTTCCCATTTGTATGATAACTTATTATTTTGCGTAATCTGGTATTTCCGGAACAGAGCGCTCCCAACGCTTCCAAGGAGCTTTATCCTCGGCAAGCAGTTTTTCAAGTATAGATTTCTCACGTATGTTATCCATGCACTGCCAAAAACCAGTGTGGATGTAAGACATCAACTGACCCTCTTGCGCCAACCTTACAAGTGCGGTCTTTTCAAAGACACAAGAGTCACCCCCTTCCAGCATATTAAAAACCTCGGGATCTAGCACCATGTAACCGGCATTAATAGGAGCGCCATCAGAGGCGTTCTTTTCCCTAAAAGCCCTTACAGCTTGATCTTTAGTAATATCTAAGACACCTTTATCTTGTGCCATTTTGACGGCCGTAAGGGTCGCAAGCTTACCATGGCTCTTATGAAACTCCACCAATCTATCAATTTCCACATCACAAACACCATCGCCGTATGTCATCAAGAAAGTCTCATTCTCTACATATCTCTGGATACGTTTAATACGACCTCCAGTCATAGTGTTGTAGCCCGTATCAACGACTGTGACTTTCCAAGGCTCCATATTAGTTTGATGAACAGTCATTTCATTGTTACCACCACGATAGTCGAAAGTCACATCAGAGTTATGAAGGAAATAGTTGGCGAACCATTCCTTAATATATTCCTGTTTATAACCGGCACAAATGATAAACTCGGTATAACCATAATAGGCATACTCTTTCATAATGTGCCACAAGATTGGCATACCACCAATCTCAATCATTGGCTTCGGCTTGAACTGAGATTCCTCAGATATACGAGAACCGAAACCTCCTGCAAGAAGTACTACTTTCATGATAAAGAAAAGATTTTTCAGTTAAGTAATCAGCTAAAGCTAAGATAATTAAGAATTAAACTTGTCTTTATAAATTGTATAATCATTATGTATATCAACAAAAACTGCATGAATAGGATATTCTGTAAAAATATCAGAATTAGGGATTTTCATAAAATCGCTACCATACCTAAGAGAAAGATATTTTTCCGCTTCAAAAGGAATTGGTAAAAGGACATTCTCAAAATTCACATAGCGCTGAATTCCTAACCATTTACGAGGAAAACTCGTTTTGGGAAACGGAGCCTTCCCAAAAAAATGGCCAACAAGTAACGTATTTTTAGTTGAAAAGTGATTCAATATTTTGAATAAAAAGTTTTTTGCTGTAGTACCTACAATAAAATGACAAGAATTAATAAATACTTTTTTGAAAAAGCTATCAGAATCGTAATCTACCAAATAAAGAGATGTAGCTTTTAAAATTTGAGCGGATAAATATTGAATATAACGAACAAACTTATTAGGTGATACATTATACAAACACATTATATCAATATAAATACCTTGATGCATTTTATTATATCCTTTTTCAATACAAGTTGTTCCATTCATTCTTAACTTAGAAAAAAACAAAGGCCACTCAGTAGAATTTTCTCTTTGAAGATGAAATTTTTCTGTATCAAGATGTATAGAAGCATAATGAAGGAACTTATGATAATTATTAAAAGTCATAAAAACGTCAAAATCATCATCCCATGGAATAAAGCCATGATGCCTAACAGCACCTAAAGCACTTCCACCCATTAAATAATATTCTATATCATATTTCTTACAAAACTCATCAAAATAAAACGCTATTTCTAATATTTTATATTGAAAATCTTTAATATCAACATTCATAGTAGTAATTTAAACTAGTTTATCACGCAATATAGTAGAAGAAATACCTTTAGTATAAGGAAAATAAACAACTTTAGCTCCATTCTTATTCAACTCAGCTTCTACTTCCTGAAACAAAGAATTACCTTTCCAGTCATCACCAACAAACATCACATCGAAATGCAAACGATGATAAGCAGACATTTTATCTCGATTAACTTGAGGAACTACTTTATCTACATATTTGCAAGCCTCAACAATTGCCTTACGATTATCATAAGAGATTATAGGACTTTTATGCTTATACTCTCTTACCAATTCATCGGTACTAACACCAACAATTAAAAAATCACACAATTCCTTAGCTCGTTTTAGTATGTTTAAATGACCAATATGAAACATATCAAACACTCCAGAAGTGTATCCAATAATAAAATTTTCGTGACACATAATTATATATTATTTCAACAAACTATTATACAAATCCACCCACCTTAGCATAACATTTTTTACAGTAAAATAATGGAGACAATTAAAAGCATTCTCTGAAAGTTTACAATGCAATTTTTCATTAGTAATTAAGTCATAAATCGACCGAGAATATTCAGATATGTCCAAAGACTTAATAACTTTTGAATTAATATCATTAATTAAGAAACCTCGAATAGCCATACAATCATCAAAAGCAATAGGGACTACTTTCATCTGCATAGCTTCAAGCAGACTTAGTGGAGCACCTTCTAATAAAGAGGTAAACATTAGTATTGACGCACGTTCAAAATATTTCTTTGAATCATCACGCCCAACCAATTTCACATTTACAATATCATTTTTATTTATAAAGTCTTTATAAACAGATTCCCACTCTCCATAACCAACTATAGTTAAACACCAATCTCTCACATCATAAGTAGATAAAAAATGTTTCCAAATTTTTAATGCTAGTAATATACGCTTAGATATTTCATCAAATCGAGCCACAATTAGCAATTCATTTGTTTTAGAATAGTTACGCTCAACATAATCAAATGAGAGAAAATTAGGAATTGAGACCATCTTAGAAGAATCCTTCAAATTAGCAATAGATCTATAAATAGGTATATAAGCATCAGATAGGAGAACTAAAGCATCTGAGTATTTATAGATAGATTTATACTTCCTTTTGGTAGTATATTTAACTAGAAAACGAGTAATAGGGTAGAAGAATAACAATAAAAGATAAATAAGCCACTTAAAAGAAATCCGCCTATTAAGAACTTGAAACAAAAGAGATTGCTTATTATATCTAATATTCTCTGTTCCTGGAAGATTATGCAAAACTGATATAATTTTCACTTTTAATCCCGCAACAGCTTGACCAAGGAATTTCATATTAACAGCTCTTGATGCCTGATTATGAATAATAGAGATCTCATTGTCAATAAGAAAAGAACGGAAACCATCTAAATCATTATAATCAATTTTAAATTTCGCATCAAAGACTAATTGAGAGGAACTATATTCAGAATCTTTAAAATAAGCTATAAAACAATGAATTCCAACACTAGACAAATATTTGGCAGACAACAAAGTGACTTTTTGATTGCCACTACCTGATTCAGAAGGATCTAATAAACTAATAAACAAGATATTCATGATCTATACTTATCAAATAATTTACGATATATTTTCTGAAAAGGAATATAGTGATTCTTATAACCATCTATAACACATATGCTTTTATAAAAATTTATCGTGTGCAAACCATCCGAGTAATATGACGAAGAATCAGGATAAAGGGATATTACTTTTGTTTCATTATAGGACTTATCTGAAATATCCTCAACTTTATACAGAATAATACCTTTACCATACCCTTGCAAACAATCCTGAGCTGGTCTGTATACAGTATTATTTACGTGCATGAAATCACCAGCCATTCTGCTCCCAAACAAATTAGATTTTATTAATATTGGAGACAAATCGTATCCATATAATCTATTATTTGAAGTCCACATATACAAATCCTTATTATATGCATTTCTTGAAGTTGCAAAAAGATAAAAGGCTCCATTATAAGGCAAGATTGTAGCATCCGCAACTGCAACAGGAAGCATAGTACTGAAATGTTCACAAGAATGTAACAAAGTATTATACTTATAAACATTAAGTTCTGTAGAATACGAATTTTCAGGAACAATATAAACCTCATCAAGAGTATCACCTCTAATAATCAAGGGATAAGAGTTATGTATATTATCATCTATCAACGTATATTTTTCAATTATTTCACCTGTACATTTATCGACAGACAAATGACATATTGTTGCTACATTTTTACTACCTAACAAGATGTCTTCTACAAGCAAATCAATAGTGTAGTCAGATACATTTAAAATGAATGGATCTGCATAACAATGAAATTTAGAGTCTCTCCTTAACCAAGTGATATTAGACAAATCAATATTATCACTGACTAAATCTTCTAGAATAGCATTAAAAAAGCCCACATTCCATTCTTTATAAGATATTTTTTTCTTTAAATCAAAAAACATATAAATAATTAATTGGTTTTACCACAAGAATACTTACCCGACATTACTATCCAAAAAAACAGACCTCCCCAAAGATATGTATTAATAATAGCACTTTCGGACAAACTCAAAAATAAATATTGAAGCATTACAGGAATGAGAATCGAATTATAATCAAACTTAGAAACAGCCTTACAATATAGATTATACAAATATGCTAAAGAAAAAATTCCAGAAGACAGCAGCAATGATATATACGCAACATCTATTATAATAGACTCATCAATCTTAGTTGCACCAATCAACAAATTATTCGGAGTTAATTCGCCAAATACGAGCAAAGAATACCTTAATCTACCAGAACTAATTTCATGAATAAAAGAATACTCTGATTCATTAAACAAAACAACAATAAAAAAGAATAGTATCACAAATGGATAAGACAACAATATATATTTATTAAAGAAACATTTTTTTAAATTTGTTTTTTGAACAAAAGATAAAACAAGCAGAATACAGCCAGAGAACAGAACCGTACGAGAATAAAATGATTCATATATAACAAAGACTATAAAAGCGACAAGAAATGTATTAATTTTTTTCTTTAAAACCACAAGAAAAATAACCAAGAAAAACAAATACAATGAAAACAGGTTAGGATTTCCATATCCCATATCACTAACAACGCCTCCAGACTTATAGAAAAAATCAGAATATTCTTCATGCAACACTCCTAAAATCAATAAACCGTAATTTATAATTAAGAATAATACAGTTAGACAAAAAGAATATTTAGCCATTTTATCAATATAAAGATTCCTAGATATTGATACCAGCAATGACACAAACAACATTTTAGATGCTTCCACACGAAACAATGAAAGTATAAAAAATAGAACTATCCAATAAATATTATCATCTATCTTTGTAAAAAGCAACGAAATAAAAGAAATACCAATAATAAGTATAGATAAATTAGCAGTAGCAAAGTCTGATATATTTAGTGTCATTTTAAGATTAACAAGAAATATTATAATAAAGAACAATATCTCTAAAATTCTATTCTTCTTAATAACAAATGAGCCAGTCATAAAATACTATATATTTCATTCATTGTTTTTTCAACATCAAACATCAAAGAACGTTTTGCTGCTTTATCTTGATAGACAAAGACCTTATTATAATCATTGACAAATAATTTAATTGCATTATACAGAGATTCATCATCATTGTCTGCCAAAACCCCATACTCGGAATTTGACCCTAAAAGCTCTACTGGACCAACTGTTTTTGTAGACACAATTGCTTTTCCCAGACATAATGCTTCCGCCACAACTAAAGAAAATCCCTCTGCCAAAGAACAACTCACAAATAAATCCGCACACTTTATATAGACATAAGGATTAGGCTTATAACCTAAAAGGTGTACATTATCATCCAAATGTAAATCATGGATCATTTTACTAAGATCTGACTCCAAACAACCTGCACCAACAATCCAAAAATCTATATCATATCCATTATCTACAAAAATTCTAGCAACTCTTATAATACTATCAAATTGTTTTTGTCTAACCAATCTTCCTACTAGACAAACCGTAAATTTCCTTTTCTCAACTTTAAACTCATTTGCCCGCAAGACAATTGTCTTACAATCTATCAAATTATATATTACTTTTGTGGATGTAGTCACATTAAAAAGTTGTTGAAATTTATTTTTCGCATCATTAGACACAAAGATCACATCATCCATTAATTCATAACATTTCTTTTCATGCTTATTACTTTTGAAATACCTTTTTGTCCAATGGAAATTAAACAGATCTACGTGCACCCAAGATAAATGCCTAATTCCTTGCTTCAATATAAAGCTATGATACACCAAACTCCGTCCTTCTAAAAAAGATATTATCGTATCATACTTTTCACCTTTCATCTTATCAATTATTATTTGTCTTCTAAAAAATAATATATAAAAATAATATAAACCAAAATAGGACATTATTTTTCCTATCATCCTTTCTAATAAGGGTCTATTAATATTATAGAATAATATTATTTTTCTCACTTCTAAAGGCACTAGATTTGCATAATTTCCAAAATCATGTTCTAACAAAAGATCTATATCATATTTACTATAATCAAAATTATTAAGCATATCCACCAATAATTTTTCCGCTCCACCATCATAAAGGCTTTGCATCACGAACAGAATTCTTTTTTTATTGCCACAAGTCATATATAAATAATTTAAATTCAAATTACATCAAATATATTCTAGTTACTTAACATGATTCAATAACCCTACATTGCTTATATACTATTTTTACTCTATTAATAACAAAAACAACTATTTAACAACAAATCGTTTTAGAGCCGCATGCAATATCATACGCTCACTTGATTGCAACAAACTATAAATAACACTAAAGCCAATAAATACGGAAAGCGAAAAAACTATCAAGAAACGAAAAACTGAATCATTAGGTTCGATTAACATCAATATAGAACCGACTAACACCAATGAGAATGTAAAAATTAATATAGGCCTAACAACATCTCGAAAGTATTTTCTCATATTCAACTGTATTTGCCTATGAATATCACACAAACTATAAAACCAATATCCTACATTTGCTAAAACCGCAACAATAAATGGGACAAGCGGATTAGCATTCAATCTTAACAAAAGATAGCTTATAGGTAATATCGCCAACGTGAACATTCTACCATATACTTGACTGTTTTTTATATGTCCAGTTGCATTTGCCGCCATCCATAGAGGTGGTATAAATACTCCTATCAAGGATTCACACAGAACAAGACGAGTGAATGATATAGTATGGCTTGGAACCTCACCTAACCAAACCTCCAGTATAAACTCTATCTCAACCATTACAGGTATAGCTATCAAGGCCGCTAAGAAATAAGCATATTTAGAGCTTTTCTCAATTAGTGTCACCATGTATTCACAATCACCGGAAGCATATGATTTAATTATTTGAGGTTTAACCGCTGTCATCATGTTCTCAGTAAAACGTGTAACAACTGCGCTTACTTGCACAGAAACCGCTCGTGCCGCATTTACAGCGGGACCAAAAAATATATTTAAAAGGATATTTGTTCCTTGTACACCTGCAGACCAAGCGAAACAGCCAAATAAATTTTGACCTATAAACTTTGACATCTCTGCGACCAAACTATAATTCCAATAAAACCTAAATTTACATTCGGTAAATGACCTTACACTATATATCGCATAAATTAGCCAGACGAAGACAGAAACTATAGCCATAAGCAAACCATACAATATCAACGAATCGATTGTTCCAAAAGCTTCAAGCAAATAGACTATGAATAATCGAGCACAAGCCTCAAAAAGACCAAGATAGGCATATATATTCATTCGCTCATGCGCAACTATAGCCCCCATTAATGGGACTTGATTAATAGCGGAAAGTATGGAGATCAATGAAAAATGATATACCCAAACGGCAGCACCTAACCTCTCTGGAGGTATCACTAACTTATTGTATACAAACCAAAGTCCCAATGTTTCACCAAACAGCAATAATAATACGGACAACAGCCACATGAGGGTTAGGCTCTGTCTAAAAGCACATCCTGTCTCCATTAAGTCTTGTTTTCCCAAACCTATATTCATATATCGTTGGGTAACATTAGATAAACTAGAAATAAAAAAGCTCATGATGGAAACTACCCCTCCCACCACATTATAAATGCCGAAATCCTCTACACCCAAAACCCTCAACACGACCCGACTGGTGTACAGCGTCACCCCCATAATCAGAAGCATGCGCATGTAGAGGAACAACGTGTTCTTAGCTATTCGCTTATTGTTTTCGGAATTTGCAGACATAAAATCGTAATCGAACAATCCAAAGCACACACTTTATTAAGACACACCAGACAATGCAGAGAATAATATTTCATGACTTAAGAGCAATTAAAGCACATATTTTTTATGTATTTTACAATAAAATGCAATATACAACCCAATAATACACTAGAAATCACATACACTACAAAAGCAAAAAAAGGATTATCTATAATACGCATTAAGGAATAACGTCCTTCACTAACAAGCTCAAACATCAAATATATCTCAAAACTAATAAAAAACAAAAATGAAACATATTTATTAGGAACAGATTTTTTACATTGAAATGATAATCATCCACAAAATAAAGGAATGCAAACATTAAAATCAGAAATGGATAATATGTAACTGAAAGTTTTAAAAATCTTTGTTTCAGAAAAGACATATCATATTCCATCCGGCTATTATTATTCCATACAATACCAAATAGCATACTAGACATTGCGATAAACAATGTTACAAAGACACCTCCGAAATAATGTCCTAAAAATGAAATTGAATTATAATTATGACAAAAATGGCATAGCAATATACCGGTAATAGCAAGAGCCCTTAAATAGTCGAAGGCAACAATACGTTCTCTCATCTCTCTATTAATAAATCATTTAAATATTATGCAAACTCAATACAAGGCGTACACTCTAAGGGAGGCTCTTTGCAGTACCCTAAACCTAGTCATATTAACAATCAATTTTGATTTTAACATTATCTGTGTCCAATGTAATGTTATTAGGAACTTTATTCACATAATTCCTACACCCATTATCAGATCACACCGTGATCTCACCAATGTACAAGCTATTTCCAAAGCATACTCAACCGAGAAATCTCTGTTACCTTATCAGGTAAAGGAGGTTTACCAGTACAGGTAATAGTGATTTACCTGTACTGGTAATAGCGATTTACCAAATATGTCAGATCTCATCCGGGCTCTCGCTATCGCCACCGCCATCAGCAGGCTTTCCGCCCACCCAAATTTGCGTACTTACGCTACGAGGCGTTTTCAGTATGTGACCCGCACTACCATACTGCGTCGTCACAGTCAGCGTGTACTCACCTTCCGCCAAATCAGCCGGCAGGAGCAACGTGAGCGAAGAAGGGTTGTTGATGGTGATCTGGTCATCCGTCAGTTTCGTGGTGGCACCTTTGGAATCGGTCAGCGTAACACCTACCGACTCGTGGTCGCCAACCACCTTCAGCATCGCCCCACGGACGAAAAAGTTGTGACCCGCAGTGGCACTGCCGTCCTTCAAGCCCGTCTTACGATCCTCGGTCTCCAGGATGTACATGATGTTAGACTTCTCGCCGAGGATCTCCACCACGGTCTTGGCGATCGCCTCGCGCAGAGCCTTGTCTTGCGTGAAAGAGACGTAGATGGAATTATTCTCCTTGTTCCAAACGCCGCCCTCGACCACGCCTTTCAACTGGGGGACGGCACGGAACAGACCCGTGTTCACGCTATAGCCGTTTAAGATCAAGTCCATTACTATCCGATGGTAGAGAGTCACAGAGTGACGCATCGTCTCCGGGCGTAGACCGGTGTCTTGCTTGTACATCTCCTCCAACACGTCATCCAAAGTTAAACTTCCAGCCGAAGCCAGCAGCAGGATCTTGTCCGTCTTGTTGTCGGTGGTCACCGAATTGTCGATAAGCCAGCCTTTCAATACTTTCTTCATGGTATTTTGATTTATGGGAAGGACGGAATTGCCCTTTCCGGTTATCCTTGTCTAGAATTTCTTACCAAATGCTATGTTCAAGAACGTCTTCACCAATATCTTGAAATCGAACCACCACGAGCGGTGTTCCAAATAGAACAAATCGTAGCGCAGACGGCGAAGCATCTTCTCCAGCGTATCCGTATAGCCGTTGTAGAGCGTGGCATAAGAGGTCACGCCCGGACGGATCTGGTACAGGTAACGATAGCGGGGATCACGTTCCATGATCTGGTCGATGTAGAACTTCCGTTCCGGACGGGGACCGATAAAAGACATATCACCGATGAAGACATTCCACAATTGGGGCAACTCGTCCAAATGATGCTCGCGCAAGAACTTCCCCGCACGGGTCATACGGGGATCCGCACCTCCCTTGTAAAGGGCGGGACCGAATTTCTCAGCGTCCAAACGCATGCTGCGGAACTTATAGATATGAAACGGACGACCGAAACGACCGATACGCTCTTGCTTGAATACAGCCGGACCGCCATCCTCACACCTCACGACGATATAGCAAATTAAAAACAAAGGGGAGAATACGATCAAAGCGATGAAGGCCAAAAGACAATCCCCAATACGCTTCACGTTACGTTCGATAGCATTCATCCCATCCGGGATGAATCGTTCCGGATTCTCTCCCTCTCTTTTTTCGAAAGGAATACTACTACTCTCTTCACTCATACGATCTCACTTAATGAAGGCAACCCCTTCACCTCGCCGGCATGCCACGCTTGGTAGTCCTCATGGGAGAGTTGGGATGCTGTTAATAATTTGTAATCTATGTCGTCTCTTCGCAAGATGTGCCTGCGGGCATACGAGCGGAGCGAACGATCCGTAACGGACACCATCACCACCGGGAACGGGTAGCCGAGCAAACGCATTGGCGTAATCTCGCTGTCCGGGAATACATGGCGCAACTGATAGGCCGAGCACTCAAATGCCACCCAGTAAGGCCCCGTGCAATACAGGTGAATCAAGTTTTGGTTCGCACGCTCGCGGCTCATGATATCATTTAAATGCTCGTTCAGCAACCGCACCAAACGAACGCCGGAAGGAAGGGAAGACATTGATTTTTGATTTATGATTTTTGAATTATTCATTGTTCATTGTTCATCATGTCTCAGCCAGCGATCGTAATCGTCCAAGCGACGGATTAAAGTCTGTTTGCTTTTCTTGGGCGAGGACTCACACCGCCACGGGTCCACAACCTCGTGCGCCATCTGCCGGTAGAGACTGCTGTCCGTGCAACCGTAGAGCGTCACCAGCAACAAGGCACGGGATTGCGGAGCCTTTACCAACGGGAGCATGCTTCGCATCGTGGCGAACAAGCGTACGAACTCATCCTCCTCGCCTAACAGCTTGTAGGTAGGTAGGAGCGACGAGTAGACCTTGCAGCGCATCACGTCCGTCTCCGCACGGAGAGAACCGTAGGATCTCAATACCTCACGGGCCAAACGAGTATCCTCCTCTGATACGCTGCCGGAGGCATGGTAACGTCCCAAGGCATCGTGCAAGCCCTCCCGCAGGCGATCGTTGTCCAGATGGGTATAGGCGTGCTTGCCCTTGGTGTTCAGCTCGATCAGCTCATACTCGCCCGGCTTCACC
>NZ_QTLZ01000002.1:342148-392008 GCF_003635425.1 Parabacteroides sp. AF27-14 | reverse complement strand
GTTTCATCATTTTGTACCGGCGTTCTCTCTCGAATGCGGGTGCAAAAGTAGTGTTATAAAACATAACCTCCAAACTTTTCCGGTATTATTTTTCAAGTTTTTTTCACGAGGGGGATCGCGTACATTAATAATACGTCGATATCCATTCTCGGCTCACATGGCCCACCACGTGGCCTCACGTGTCACCACGTGCACTTAAAACAAGTGCTCCACGAGTACATTTGCACGTATGAAAACGACAAAAACGATCTTGGCCCCGATAGGAAATCACACAGAAAAAACGGCTTTTAGCTCATGAAATCATGCGAAATGCACTTGGTTTTAGTGCTTTCGGATCACGTAAACGTGGGTAAGGACCCATTATATCGCCCCCCAAAGACCCAAAAAGCCGAAGAGGGAAGAACCACACAAACAACTGTATATCCACATGTTAAGGCATCAGGAAAATTCCCCGGCAAAAATCCTAGGGCGCAAAAGGCGCATCTTTACGCTTTCAAAGAAACATTTTTAGAAAAATAATATTTACATCACTCTACAGACAAGAGGGGTATAAACGTTATTTACAGAAAAAGTTTTAGAAACATACGTAAAGATGCGCCCCTTGCGCCCTAACCTATCAGCAACATCCCTAATACGGGATACAAAAAAGTCAATGGGACACGGCCGTAAAGTCATTGAGAAACCATCTCTATTCCATTGACTTTACCACCGTTTCCCATTGAGATACTATCGCAAACCAGACACTTCAAGGACGGAAACTCATTCCCCGAAAAGAAACTTACAATCCCGTTCGGCCGCCGGTCTCGTCCAATCCTGCGGGATCATTTGCCATTGGTTTAAAGGTTGTGGGCTAAGTACGCCCTTTTCCTTTATATATTGAATCATATAATAACGGAGGTCTTTATCGGTCGAATGAATGATACGACTCTTTAACTCGTCTTGGGGAATACCGGCCCCTTTCGTCAATAACTCACCTCCTCCATTACCTCGGTAAGAGTTGAGAGCTACTTTATACGTTTTATTCTCGTCGAAGGGCCTGTTATCCGCCATTTTCAAGATCGTAATCTTCTCACCCTCTGGTTTCGTTACGTCCACGGTGTAAATGATACCAGCTGCGGAGTCAAAGTTAAAACTGAAGTTGACGAATGAGACATAATTCTCCTGTCCTTTCTTTCTCTCTTTCAATAATAAGACATGATCGTCCGGAGATTTCATCTGGTTGGTCCACATAGCGTATGATTCCTCCAAGAAACCTTTGATCTCGGCTCCCGTCAAATTCATCGTATAAAGCATATTCTCATATTTGTAAAGACTGAACATATCGCTGATCGTGATATCCCCTTTATCTATTTTTGCGTCAAAGGATAACGGGGCGGCAAAAGAGACGTCCGCACCAGTCAACTCCAATTGTAAAGAGTGAATAAAATCAATAAAAGCGGATGGCCCAAAGTAAGCGGGACGGGTCGCGATACTCTCCGTAAAAGTTCCCACCTTCTCGGAGACAAAATCATTCACCGCTTTGTATTGCGGAGCGAATTTCTCCATAAACTCCTCGCTAGGCTCCAACTTATCCACATCCGTCAAAACACCCGATACTTGTTTGTCCAAAACCTTTCCATGCTCCATCTTTAACACGACATCAACGGAACCGACTACACGCCCATTACTTGCCGGATTTATCAGTAACACGGAATCTCCCTCGATATTCGCCACCTTACCACAATACCGGCGATGATCATGCCCCATCATAACCACATCGAAGCCCGGAATGCGCTGGGCAACCTCCATCGACGCATCCTCACGGTACTGGCCGGACATGGTACGAGCCTCATTTCCCGCATGAAAGATACCTACCACAACATCCGGTTTCTCCTTCTCCTGAATGATCTTCATCCATTTACGGGCCGTCTCTTCCATATCGGCGAAATAAAGACCTTGCCACAGAGTCTCCGGTAACCATACAGGAATGGCCGGAGTAATCATCCCCAGTACAACGATCTTCACACCATCACGCTCAAATACCTCATAGGGCTTTAAATAGTTCTCCCGGTCGGAGGTACGGATAATATTGGCACCCAAGATAGGGAAATCACATTGTTTGATCCAACGATCGAAAACGGCATGGCCAGCCTCTACATCATGGTTACCCATATTTCCCGCATTGTACCCCATATAATTCATCATGGCGGAAGCTATATGCGTAGAGACCGTATCCATGAAATTGTAATAATACGCCGAAGGTTGTCCTTGCAAGATATCGCCATTATCCAATAGCAAAAGGTTATCGCCATACGCCCGGCGTTCTTCTTGCACGAACGAATATACCCGTGCCAGACTTCCTCCCCACTCCCGCTGCTCGATAAAATTATACGGGAAGAAGTTTCCATGGATATCACTGGTTTCCACTAATTTCAACTTTACTTCCTTCGTTGTCGCCGACAGACCGAGAGCGACCAGCAGCAATAAGGCAATTGAATAAACTCGTCTCATATCAGGATTTTAGATAGATTAATGACGCGAAGATAACGAAATAACCTGTTCGCCCGGTTTCAACGGGATTTCTTTTCCATTCCAGATAAATATACCCGTAGTACCTTCCGGCAAGACCAGACGGGCGGTTCCCTCACCTCTCTCATCCAATTTATAAGCGGCGGTCACGCTTCCAAGCGGATGTGGGATCGTACCGGAAACCTCCTTCAGTTTTCCCAAAGACGGAGCGATCCGTATCTTCCTAAATCCGGGAGCATCGCTATCTATCCCCAACAAGATCCGGTAAAACTCGATATTCGGACTGGCTCCCCAAGCATGGCAATCAGAACGGGATGGCTCCGGCATCTCTGCCCATGTGGTCAATCCCAACGCCATCTGATCCCGCCATATTTGTAAGTTATCCAAGAACTGATCCCCTAAACCGGAAACTTTCAACGCTTGATTCAAGTAATAACGGAAATAGATCGTACACTGGATCAAGCTCGTATCCGCCAAGGTTTGGTTCATCACCTTTACGGCCTCCTCCCCTTTCGTAACCCCAGTCAAGATCGCCAAGGCGTTCACATGCTGGGAATAGCTGCGATGATCCTGCGTATCGGCGAATAGATTACGGGCAGCGTCCCAATATTTCGGGCGGATCGTCTTACGCATCTCGGTAGCGATCTTCCGGTAATGATCCGCCATGGCAGGGAGGCCGATCGCTTGTTCCATCTCCGCCGCAAATTCCAAGGTCATTATATACATCAAATCTTGGAGCGCCGAGTTTCCCTCTTTCTCCCGTATCGGCTCGCCATAATCAAAACCGGCCGCCCAATCCACGAAGAACCAATGAGGAACGTACGACAAACTATAATCCGGCTTCAACCATTGCTCGTACCACGACAAAACCTGACGGTAAGCGGGAAGCAAGGTCTTCATGTATGCCTCATCCCCACGGTACATCCAATAATCGTGCCCCATACAAATCCACCAGAGAGAGAACGAGGATATAAACTGATGTACGCTAGACGGATATCGGCTCATCGTAATCCCTTCCGCCACCATGGACTGCCGTCCTTGCTCTAGGGCATTCTTCACCATATAAGGGTCTGATGTATTATACATGGAAATCATTGCCTGTATGCGTGTATCCCCGAAATATTGCAGTTGCTCGTAATACGGGCAGTCCATATACGTCTCATTGGCGCACAGACGGGCGGTACGCCATCCTATCTCGAGCATACGGCCCAGCTCCTCATGTCCCGGAGCGGAGAAAGCGGTCTCGTTACGGAAAGGATAGGCGGAGAAAGTCCCATACATATCCTCGATCACCAAAGGCTCGGAAGCCGTCTTCACTTTCAACTCCACATATCTCCATGTACGCCACCACAGGGAGGTGAAGAGACGATTATCTCCCCCATCAGCCAGTATCTTATCCCCGTACCCGATAAACTGCTTATCCGTCAACTCGTCCCGATGTCCCTTGCCATTCAACGCATACGATTTAGTGGTCGATTCCTCTTCTTGCTTATAGAGGGCTTCCGAATAACCGATATGGATCTCGGCCTCCTTTCCTTTGCTGAAGGCTAAGGAGAAATAACCCGTCGTCAGGTAATCATTATCCAGAAGCAAGCGGACCTCCATATTCGCCGGGATCGTCAAAGCTTTTGGCCAGTAAGGAAATCCTTGCGGGCATTCGATCCCTTCCGACCGGCGGAGCTTGGCCAGACGCTCGATCCGGCTGTCCATCGGAGGTATCGGGCTAGGAACCAGCAACCGTCCCGGGTAATCTCTCGATCCTTTCGTGGCACCCTCCATGCCCCGTACGGCCTTCTCCCATTTCCTGTCGTCGTAATCCGGTTGTTCCCAGCCCCAAGGATAAGCGGAGGCTTCCAGTTCCTCGCCCGGGCCAGCCACGTAATACCCCAATACCTGCCATTCGGTCCAAGGAGCATACGCCTTATTACGCAGGCAGACCCAAGTGGTATCCGTATTTACCACCGCCTCATGCCCCGTATTGCCTTGCAGGATAAAACCCGTCTGATCGTAACTGATCTGGGCGACAGGTTTCCGCTCGGCATAATTCCAGACAACGGAGGCCAGCGTATTCTTCCCTTTCTTCAGATAAGGAGCCAGATCCACCGTCTCGAAACTCCAGTTATAGATATCCCCACGGGCCGGGCCCAAGGATACCAATTTCCCGTTTACATATAATTTATACCGGTTATCGGCGGAAACATGGACGATAAACCGGGAAGGAACCACCTCCAGATCGAACGATTTACGAAAATGATAGACCCCATATACATTCGGGGCCTCACCCGGGTAGGAGATCCAACGGGCTTTCCATCGTCCCTCGAAAAGAGAAGGATCGATCTTCTCCTGATTATACCCTTTCAGGCTAATCTGGGAGGAAAGGGAGAAGGCTTGAAACACAAAAAGCAAAAGGAATAAATAGGTTTTCATACAAACACGGTATTATTTGAGATTAACGATCCGAACAAAGGTACAAAAAAAGAGAAAGCGCCAAAAGAACTTTTGCCTTTTGACGCTTTCCCTCACCATATACCGGATGCCCGGTCCTCCATTAGAAGAATATCTCCGGCTCCCTGCGCGCGCTAAAGTTCTTATGGAGCATCGCCGTGTAAGGAGTATCGAAAGTACGTGCGCCCTCGGGACACTCTTTCACGCAGGCGCAACATTTGATACATAGGTTCGGGTCGCTATACATACCCTCGTCTGCCAAGGATATCGCATGCGTAGGACACACATCCACGCAATACTCACATTGCGTACATAAATCGTTATCCGTAACAGGAGCTTGAGGAGTGGAAGGGCCTTTCACCCGATACGGGAAATTACCTTTCACCTCCAAGGCGGACAAGCATTCCACGCAGGAAACCTTCTCCAGCTCCTCGATAATCTTTTTCCCGAATTCCGTAGCCTGATTAAGATCCGACTCGTCCGGACGCCCCTCGGCAATGGGCATCCCCTTGCGGCTGAAAGAATGCTCGCCGATAAACGCTCCGGCAGCCACAGGTACGAACCCCTGCTCCGACACTAAATCACAGAGCTCTTTCAAGGCATCCTCATAATCCCGGTTCCCATACAGTACCACGGGGACTACCGGCGCATGGTGGGCAGAACGGAACATGCGAAAACGTTCCATGGCAGTCTCCGCCACACGGCCACCGTATACAGGAGCGGCTATAATCGTCAGCTCATCATCAATATACTCTTCCATATCCAGACTCTCACAAGTGACATCCGACTCGGACATCGAAGTGGCACCCATTCCTTCCGCTATCGCGTAAACGATCTTGGCGGACGTGTGTGTCGGAGAAAAATAAATTAAATGTATGTTACTATATTTCATGATTCTTATTTTAACGCACCCTCTATTTTAGTCATTAACTCAGCAAATTCCTCATCGGTATAGCCTTTGCTCGTATAAATGATCTTCCCGTCTTTTCCGACCAAATAGCCACGAGGGATCAAGTTCTTGGCGAAAGCGCCGAAAATAGCCCGGTCCTTATCGGGATACAAAGGAAAATCGAAGCCTTTTTTCTCGTTATATTTCTGTAGATCGGCATCGGAATGCTCACGCCCGATCACCAAGAGAACGAAGTCCTTGTTGTTCTTGTATTTGGGCCAGAGGGTTTGTTGGACAGCGGCCAATTCTTTTTGGCAGGGAGGACACCAAGTGGCGAAGAAATTCACGAGGATCACTTTTCCCTTTAACGAAGCGGACTGCAACTTACTCCCGTTGTCGGAAACAATCGTAAATGACGGCATGGTATCACCGACCTTCACGATATCGGAATTATCCTCCTGAGCTTTGCCTACGAAAGCCAATAACGCTAGTAAACTAGCCAATAAATACTTCTTCATAACCTTAATCATTTCTCGTTTAGGATTCAGCGACAAAGATACATTAAAATTCTCATCAAACCGCATAATTCTAAGGCTTACGAAAGTTCTACGGTGCCGTACCTACCCCTCGACAACGCCTACGGAGTTTTTTCGATGCTGTACCTACCCCTCGACAGTGCCTCCAGAGTTTTTTTGATGCCGTACCTACCCCTCGACAGCTCTTCTAAAAGTTCTAGGGGGTTAGATGTTAAAAAAAACGTACGTGAAACCCGGAGATGTCACGTACGCTGATATCATGCAAACCCGGAGAAAGATTTACCGCAAACTTTGCGCTAAGTCATAACCGGCTTTCAATGCCTTTAGGTTCATATTAACTATATCCTCGCCCTTACGACCGAATATCTGACGGATTCCCGCCTCGATCTTATCATACTCGATCCCGATAAATGGGGCAGCTGCACCCAACATCACGATATTGGCGGCACGGACAGAACCCGCTTCCTTGGCGATCTCCTCCACGTCCAATACGACCTTGTGAGGGAGCTTGTCCAACTCGGCGTTCACTTTCTCGATCTCCGGATAGTTCGGGATGTTCACGAACGGACGGGAGTTTGTCACCAGCCAACCCTCTTTCTTCAGGTAAGGCAGATAACGCAAGCTCTCCATCGGTTCCAAGGAGATGATCAAATCGGCGTGGCCCTTCGGGATCAAGTCCGAGGCGATCGGCTCGTCGGAAAGACGCAGGTTAGACTGCACGTCTCCACCCCGTTGACTCATACCGTGAACTTCCGCTTGCTTCATATACAGACCTTCTTTTAAGGCGGCTTCTCCAATAACGGCGGCGATAGAAAGGATACCCTGTCCTCCTACACCTGATAGTATAATATCTGTTTTCATTTCTTGCTTGCTTTTTTCTTTCTGGTTAATGTCTGGATACACTCACGGCGGGGGATCAATACGGATACGCCCTTGTACTCGATTTCCTCACGGATGATAGACTTCATCTCCTCGAAGTTCTTTTTTAAAAGAACCATCACACGGATGTGAGCCGGATCCACACCGATACCGGCGCAGATAGACTCCAGACGTCCTGTTCCGGCGGAATCCTGCCCTCCGGTCATGGCCGTCGTCTCATTATCGGAGATAACGATGGTGATATTCGTGTTCTCGTTCACGCAATCCAGCAAACCAGTCATACCGGAATGGGTAAACGTAGAATCGCCGATCACGGAGATAGCAGGGAATACACCCGCATCGGAAGCGCCCTTCGCCATCGTGATGGAGGCGCCCATATCGATACAAGAATCGATCGCACGGAAAGGAGGCAAAGCTCCCAAGGTATAACAGCCGATATCGCCAAACACCTTAGCCGTACCGTTATACTCGGCGATCACCTCGTTCAAGGCCTCATACATATCCCGGTGTCCACAACCTTGGCACAATGCGGGCGGACGTTGCTCAACCACCTCGGGGATCGCGTAATAGCTCTGGATCTCCTTACCCAAGGCTTTGCCTACCGCGTCTGGCGTAAGCTCGCCGTCACGCTGAAGCGTACCGTCCAGACGGCCATGAACCGTCACGCCTTTCGCCAAGAAACCTTTTAATTGCTCTTCAACGACCGGATATCCCTCTTCCAACACCAAGATCTCCTTACACTCGCCAACGATCTTCTCCACTTGCTTTCTCGGAAGCGGATACTGGGAGATCTTCAATACGGGATGCTCGAAACCGTCCGGATAATTCTCGGAAAGATAATTGAAAGCGATACCCGTCGTGATGATACCCAAGTCTTTATTCGGGGCATCGAAATACTTATTATACGCGGAATTCTCGGAAGCTTCCGTGAAAGCCTCTTGAGACGCCAGCAAACTCTTGAAACGTTTACGAGCCAATGCCGGGAGTAAGATAAAACGTTGACGACCGTCTTCCGGACAATTCATCCGGTTCTCCGGCTTCAACGGGCTGGTTACGACACCGGCACGAGAATGCGCCATACGGGTCGTTACACGCAGCAAGATAGGATACCCTAATTTCTCGGATAACTCGAATCCATGATATACCATATCATAAGCCTCTTGCTGGCTGGATGGCTCAAACATCGGGATCATGGCGAAATTGCCATAAATACGGTTGTCTTGCTCATTCTGGGAAGAGTGCATGGATGGGTCGTCGGCCGTAAGGATGATCATACCTCCGTTGATACCGCTCATAGCGGCGTTCATAAAGCAATCGGCGGCTACATTCAAACCCACGTGCTTCATGCAGCAAAGCGCACGTTTACCGGCATAGCACATACCCAAAGCGGCTTCCATGGCGGTTTTCTCATTCGCGCTCCAGCGACAATGGATACCTCTTTCCTTCGTTACCGGAGAACCTTGGATATATTCTGTGATTTCAGTAGAAGGGGTTCCCGGGTATGCGTATACCCCGGAGATTCCAGCGTCTATAGCGGCTTGCGCTATGGCCTCGTCCCCCAAAAATAAATGTTTTTCCATGTGTATCTGTTTTCTTAATATTGACTATTCACACTATTTAGCCGCCAAAGGTAATGAAAAATGTTCAATTTAGAATGAGAGACTTATGATTTATACTAGATCCATTACCGTATCCGGCGCCTATTCAACTCCGCCCGATACCGGTTGGCATTACGGTTATGCTCCGCCAACGTCACGGCGAAATTATGCCGTCCCGAGAAATCCTCCTTAGCGCACATGTATAAGTATTTATGTTTCGTATGATTCAATACGCTATTCAAGCCCTTGATAGTAGGAATCCGTAGAGGACCGGGAGGCAGGCCCGCATATTTATAGGTATTATAGGGAGAATCTATTTCCAAATGCTCAAATAAGATACGTTGCAAAGAAAAATCCCCCACCGCGAACTTTACGGTAGGGTCTGCCTGTAAAGGAATACCAGCATGAAGGCGGTTGATATAAAGGCCCGCCACGATTGGATATTCGTCCGATGCCGCCGTCTCCTCTTCTACGATAGAAGCCAAGATAGATACCTCGACTGGAGTAAGCCCGATCTCCTCTGCCTGTTTCAATCGTTCCGGTGTCCAGAAAGCGTCATATTCACGCTTCATGCGACGTATAAATTTATCCGCGGATATATTCCAATAAATCTCATAGGTATTAGGAATGAAGAGGGCATTGATCGTTTCCGGGGTAAAACCTAAAGAGTCGCAATACACAGAATCATTCAATAGACGCAGGAGATTTTCCTTCCCGAACATCAATTGATCACTTATACGTTCCGCCAAATCTTCCTTGAAACGGATATTATTAAAAGTAACCCGGGCCGCTACTTGATGTCCTCTCCGCAAGTCATTCAATAAGGTTAAATTACTCATGCCGGGCTTCACGGCGTATCGACCGGTACGCATGGACGCAGGATACTTCAACAATCCACTCAATTGCTTAAAGCTACCGATACGGAGACAGTTCGCCGAATCCCTCAACTGCCGGCAAAGATCATTAAAATCCTTTTTATCATCTATATAGACATAGACCGTCTTATCCGGCTTAAAATTCGGAGCCCAAGCCAAACGGTACACCCAAAAGCCTCCACCGCCTATCAAAACAACGAGAATCGCTATCAAGGCGATAATTATCGGACGCCTCGATAAAATTTGTTTGTTCAAATCCATGAATAATCTATTGAATATCAGAATAAGGCACAAAAGTAGTATCTTTTTTCGAAAAAAATGATGTGCAAAGCCTTGTTTATTTAAAATTATAGTTCTACCTTTGCATCGCAATTCTAAGGAAGAAGCACAGAACACACAAGGAAGTGTGGGTGAGTGGCTGAAACCACCAGTTTGCTAAACTGACGTACTCGTAAGGGTACCGGGGGTTCGAATCCCCCCGCTTCCGCAAAGAGCCAACTAATAAATTTATTAGTTGGTTTTTTTGTTTTTAAGCCAACCGAATTAAAGTGTTTCATATATTTGTCATATTTGAACTTATCGTAAGTCGATCTGTTATTAAAAGGAGATAATTAAATATATACATTATGACAATTGCTTTTATCCGAACATATAATAATAAGCAAAACTCCGAGGTCCAAGAAGCTGTGATCCGGGAATTTGCCGAATCTCAGAAGATAGAGATCGGGAAGTGGGCTAAAGAGGTGGGAAATAGTCCTCGTGCGAACCGCAGACTGGAAAGTATTGTCAAATCTTTAAGTCCCGGGGATGAGATACTTGTGTCCGATATATCCCGTGTGAGCCGTAAGATGATCGAGATCATCCATATCATTTTGCTTTGTATAGAGCGAAAGGTAACGCTTCGTAGCGTAAGCGACGGATATGTGTTCGAGGATAATATCGACAGTAAGACTTTGGCCTTTACCTTCGGTCTGGTCTCCGAGATCGAGCGAAAGCTGGTCTCTATCCGTACGAAGGAAGCCCTTGCCTTGATCAGAAGTAAAGGTGTGGTGCTGGGCCGTCCGAAAGGTAGTCAACAAATGGGACGCTTGGAGCCTTATAAGGAACAAATCGAGAAAGACTTGAAAGACCCGAGCTTGACTTACGCCCAGATAGCGGAGAAATACAATGTATCGCTAAGTAGCTTCAAACGCTTTCTGAAAGAGTATCTTCCCGATAAGAAAAAGAAGAAGAAGAAATAATGATTCAATGTGCCAATATGCCAATGAAATACCAGAAGTGGATAATTTAGATATTAGCATATTCGCATATTGGCACATTGAATCATTATTATTTCTCTATACGGATACGGGCGTCTACAGCGAACAAGCCTCTATCCGTAGCCACCAACGGATTTATATCCATTTCTTTTATCTCGCTGGCAAAACGCAATAAGGTAGAGAGGCGAACGATAATGTCCGCATATTGTTGCTCGTCGATGCCCTTTTGCCCACGCGTACCTTTAATGATCGGATACCCTCTCAAGGAACGAATCATTGAATAAGTCTCATCATATGATAACGGTGCCAAACCATAAGACACATCCTTCAATACCTCCACGAAGATTCCACCCAACCCGCAAAGTACCACATGGCCGAAACGATCCTCATATTTAGCTCCCAAGAATAATTCCTGTCCTTTCAACATCGGTTGTACCATGATGCCCGTAACACCCGGCAGACGCATCATACGTTCATACTCGAACAATAAATGCTCTTCTCCACGGATATTCAAGGCCACACCACCGATATCGCTCTTATGCACAGGCCCCACAACCTTGGCTACCACCGGATATTTCACCTTCTTGGCAAAAGCCAGCAACGCATCCCTATCATCCGAAGCATATTCCTCCACTAACGGGATATTAGCGGCACGCAACAATGTACGCACTTCCTCCGGATTTAAATAACCGCTACCCGGCAACCGGTCTATGATACGACGAACTTCCGGTACATCCACGCCATATAGCTGGATATCCGTGCTCATCGGTTTCGGCGTATTGATCACCCGTGAAAGGGCGGTACCCAATGTCACCTCGTCCGAGAAGTTCACATGGCCTTTCTTGACAAAGCTCTTCACCTCCGGTCCGGCCGTCACGATAGACGGTAATATCGGGAAGATCGGCTTCTTGCACTCTTCCATCTTTTTATGAAGCACCTCATAGGTATCATAAAGTTTTACCAAACCGGGACTACCGAAGATGACCATCATCAAATCCACATTATCGAAACGATTCTCACAGAAATCGATGGCTGTAGCCAGATGTTCCGGTGTCCCCGTACCGATAATATCAATCGGATTACCGACAGCGGCACCCGGATACAGTTTGGATTTCAACTCATCAGCGATAGGGCCTTCCAAACTAGGAACATTCAAACGCCCCTTGGATAAAGCGTCCGCCAGCATTACCGCAGGCCCTCCGGCATGTGTCACGATCGCACAATTCTTCCCTTTCACGTCTTTCAAGGTAAAGATACTCGCCACGGTAGTCAATTCCTCACGGCTAAAACAACGCACGATACCCGCCTTACGGAACAAAGCCTCCACGGCAGAGTCCGAACTAGCGATAGCACCCGTATGCGAAGAGGCAGCTCGCTTTCCCGACTCCGTACTTCCCGCCTTGATAGCGGCGATCTTGCATCCCTTACGTATCAAGGAAGACGCATGATACAACAATTTATCCGGTTGCTTGATTTGCTCGATATACAACATCTTGATCTTGGAATCCAATACCGGATCAAAGTTCCGATCCATATATTCAAGGATATCCTCTACTCCATTCTGCTTGGAGTTCCCAACCGACCAAACAGAAGAGAAACGCAGCCCTTTTGTCAGCGCCGACTCGATAATGAACAAGGCCGTACCGCCGGAGCTAGAGATGAAATCCACGCCATCGGGATGGAATTCCGGTATCGGTTGCGTAAACACGCCATGATAATTCATATTCATCAACCCGATACAGTTCGGGCCGATCAAGGAGGCTCCCGCCTCATTCACGACATCCAGCATCTGTTGCTCCAAGATACCGCCCTCGTGTGTCTCCTCGCCGAAGCCGGCCGAGATCACGATAAAAGCTTTTACCCCCTTTTGCCGGGCCAGCACTTCCATCACCTCGGGGCACGATTTACTCGGAATCGAGATGATCGCCAACTCCGTCTCCGGGATATCATGTACAGAAGGATAAGACTTGACGCCTTGCACATCTGTCTCCTTGGCGTTTACCACACATAATTCTCCTTTATATTTTCCATCCAACAGGTTTCGCACGATACGACCGCCCGGTTTATGTACGTTGTTGGAACCTCCCACCACTACGATGCTTTGAGGATTAATCAATTCTCGGTTAATCATAACATTTTGATTAGTTAGATTCAATGAATGGGAGCAAATATAGTTTTTTTCTCCATTTATTCATTAAAACCCGGGGTATTTATTTACACTTTGCACTCTCTGTCTGCAACCAGTCACACCATGCATCCATCCCGTCTCCTTTCGTGGCGGACACCTCGAATATCTGGAGATGGTGATTTACCTTCAAGGCGTTTTCCCGAAGCACTTCCACTTTTGTATTCAGATAAGGAGCCAGATCAATCTTGTTGATTACGCAGATATCTGCCTCCTGAAAGATATGTGGGTATTTCAACGGTTTATCATCTCCCTCCGTCGTACTCACGATAACGACTTTCTTGGACTCTCCGAGATCGAACATGGCCGGACAGACCAGATTGCCGACATTCTCTATAAAAAGGATCGCTCCCTCCTTCGGATTCAGATGCTTAACGGCATGATTGACCATGTCGGCTTCCAAATGACAGCCGGTACCGGTATTTACCTGAAACACGGGAATCTCCAACGCCGCTATACGGTCGGCATCGTTTGAGGTTTGTTGATCGCCTTCTATCACATAGATCGGTCGCTTCGCTTTCAAACGGCGGATCGTCTCTTCCAGCAAGGTTGTCTTACCGGATCCGGGCGAACTCATCAAGTTCAGGCAGAACAGGTTCTTAGCCTCGAAATATCCCCGGTTTCGCTCCGCCAATAAGTTGTTACGTTGAAGTATATCTTGTTCCAGATTGATTACGATCCCTTCATCAGGATGGTGATGATGTTCATGGCCATGAGAATGCTCATGCGTATGATCGTGATGGTGATGATGCTCTCCGCATCCGCAAGTTCCGCACATAGTATTTAAGTTTTTATTTCATTAATATATCATTCCTTTTTAATAACAATCGACTTCACCCGAAGTTCCTTCCCTTTAAGGATTTTAACTAAATAGGAGCCACAATGGGGACAAGGGGAAAACAAGGCGTTCATTGGGAAAATGGTCTCACATTCGCTACACTGTCCTTCCCCCTCAATATAATGACGGATAATCCGGGCCTTTTCCAGCTTGCTACCTTTTATGGCGCTATCCAATGCGAACTCTAAGGTTTGGATCTCTACGCCGGACAAATGTCCTATCTCTAACTCCAACTCTTCGACCACCGAGGCTCCCCGGTTATCCGCTTGTTCCTCGACCAGCTCCACGATGCTACGGGCTATAGACAACTCATGCATATCTGATCTCTTTTAAAAGGGAGTCACCGAGGCGATCGTTAATTGCCCCACGGCTATCCCCCCATCGTTACAAGGTATACGAGACGGAATATAGACGGGGACCCCAGCCATGATGAACTGTCTCCTCATCGACTCCGTCAATAATTTATTCTGGAAACATCCTCCCGAGATAACCACTTGTGTCGCTTTCGTCCGTTTAATCAACAAGCGGGCTTTCTGCACAAACAAGGAAGCCAATGTCGTATGGAAACGGGCGGATATCAAGCTCACCGGGACCTCGTTCGTCTTATCATGCAATAATGCCTCAAACAAAGAATAAAAAGAGATTTCCTCTCCCTCCGCCGAGACTGGATACGCATAAGCGTTCCTCTCTCCCATCGCCGCCTGCTCCAATAAGACCGGAGCCTCCGATTGGTGGCTGGAGACATCGCAAATCCCCAATAAAGAAGCTACCGCATCAAACAGCCGGCCAGCGCTGGATGTATAGGGTGTATTCACACCTTTCTCCATCATTCGTTCAAGCATAGCGATCCTTTCCGTGCCTATGCGTTCCACGAAATCGGCCGGATAAGGAATACCCGACGGTTCGTCCTTGAAATAATGCCACAAATAGGCGACAACCATTCGCCATGGCTCCTCAGCCGCCTTGTCGCCTCCCGGTAACGGGACATACTCAAAATGGGAAAGGCGACGGTATTTCGCTCGGTCACAAAAGAAGAACTCGCCTCCCCAAACCTTACCATCATCACCCAGACCTGTCCCATCCATCACGATAGCGAGAACCGGCTCATTCAATCCATGCTCCAACATACAAGCAGCGGCATGAGCATGATGATGTTGTACCTTTAATAAAGGTAAGGAAAGAGATTTCGAGATACGTTCCGCCTCTTGGCTGGAAAGATAATCCGGATGCAGGTCACAAACCAATCGCTGGAGATTGAAACGAAACAAATGACGAAACCGCTCCATAGATTCCGTATAGAACCGGAAAGTCTCCCAGTTCTTTAAGTCGCCAATATATTGACTTTGCAGGATCGTCTCTCCTTTTCCCAAAGCGAACGTGTTCACTTTCTCCGCACCAAAAGCCATGATCCCCTCCACATTTGTATCCGTGAAAAAGGGTTCCGGCACATAGCCCCGGGAACGACGGATCAAGCAAGGTTGTCCTCCGCAGACCTGCAATACAGAATCATCTACCCGGTTATGGATCGGGCGATTATGATGCAAGAGGATCGCTACCTTTCCCGCTAATTGCGCCTCCGCATCCTCCGGGGTGATCGCTATCGGCAAATCGCTTAGATTCCCGCTGGTCATTACCAACGCAGGTATCCCTGTACGAGCAAACCAATCGTAATGAATCGGCATATAAGACAACATACATCCTAGCGTATGCATGCCCGGATTGATTCCGGAAGCTAACCGGCTCCGTTGCCTCAGCAGTACGATCGGACGGCGCCAAGAAACTAAGCATCGCTCCTCCATCGGCTCCGTTACTGTATAGACTTGCAGATGTTCCAGATCACGGAACATAACAGCGAATGGTTTGGTATCCCGCTGCTTTATCTCTCGCAGACGGGCAACCGCTCTCTCGTTCGAGGCATCACAAATCAAATGATAGCCTCCGATTCCTTTAGCCGCAATAACCTCTCCACCAAGCAATAAGCGAGAGGTAAGTTTCAATAAGGTCTCATAATCGATATAAGTCTCCTCGTTATAAGTCGCATAATAAGTCGGGCCACAATGATTGCAAGCGATCGGTTGGGCATGGAAACGGCGATCGATAACATTCGTATATTCTTTCTCACAATCGGGACACATAAGGAAACCGCCCATCGTTGTCTGCGAACGGTCGTAAGGAAGGTCCCGGATAATAGAGAAGCGAGGGCCACAATGCGTACAATTAATAAAAGGATATCCGATTCGATGGGGTTGAGTAGTCCGGTCTCGCATACAATCCGCACAAACAGCGATATCCGGGGAGACCTGCGTGACCTCATCCGATTCTGAATGGCTAGGCGTAATCGTAAAATCGTCAAAATCATCTTCATCCATTTCCGTAGATGTATAGGAGATCCGATGGATATAAGCGACACGAGGATGCTCGGTCCGTATACGACTTATCAGCAAATCCCGATCATCCGGAGTAGCGGCAACCAAGATACGTACTCCATTATTCATATTCTCCACACAACCTTTCATCCCCAGATCTTTAGCGATCCGGTAGATAAAAGGGCGAAAACCAACCCCTTGAACCAAGCCTTGAATAATCAACGCATATACTTTATTCTTCGCCATAGCACAAATATAGGAATAAATGTCTAATCAGACACGAATCGACTATCGTATTTACTAAAGAGATATTATCTATCATCTTATAAATAATATTTATCAATTTTATCTTTCCCACTTAAACATATTAAGTATCTTTGAGGTTATTAAATAAATTGAAACGATATGTGTTTAGCGGTACCCGGAAAGATTATCTCAATCGATCGAAGCATCCCCGAAATGACCATGGCTAAAGTTGATTTCGGAGGCATCCTAAAGAATATATGTATTGAATGGGTGGATGTGAAACAGGGGGATTATATCCTCGCTCACGCAGGAATCGCTATATCCGTGGTAGATGAGAAAGAAGCGGAGGAAACACTGAAAGACCTTAAAGAATTACAAAAGTGCGTTTCGTAGACGAATATAGAAGCAACGAGAAGGTACAAACTCTTCTGGAGGCCATCCGCAAAAAGGTGACACGACCTTGGTATATCATGGAGATTTGTGGCGGGCAAACACATGCTATCGCCCGTTATCGGCTGGAAGAGATGTTGCCGCCGGATCTTCAACTGCTCCATGGGCCGGGCTGCCCGATCTGTGTAACACCGGTCGAGACAATCGACTACGCCTTGAAGTTGGCGACACAGCCGAATGTGATCTTAGCCTCTTTCGGGGATATGATGCGAGTTCCGGGAAGTAAGGAGGATTTATTGAGCATAAAAGCGAGAGGAGCGGATATCCGTATGCTATATACGCCCTTGGATGCCCTATCACTCGCCAAGGAGAATCCGGATAAGGAAATCGTATTCTTCGCGATTGGTTTTGAGACGACCGCACCTGTCCACCTCATGGCTTTGAAAGAGGCCATACGCCGAGGACTTCCGAACTTTTCCATATTGACTTCCTTATTCACGGTACCACCCGCTATCGAGACTATCTTATCAGATCCGGAAAGCAAAGTGAATGGCTTCCTGACAGCCGGACATGTCTGCGCCATCACAGGCAACAGAGCCTATCACCGATTAGCCGCCCGATATAAAATCCCGATGGTCGTCACCGGATTCGAGCCGGTAGATCTATTATATGGTATCTACCGCTGTGTCTCCCAGTTGGAAGCCGGAAGTTATGAGGTAGAGAACGCTTACAAACGGGCCGTCCCCGAACAAGGGAATGCCGCCGCCCGCCAACTTATGGACGAGATGCTGGAACCTTGCGACCAAGACTGGCGAGGCATCGGAATCATCCCCTCCAGCGGGCTTCAACTTCGATCCGAATATAAAAGATATTCCTCCCGAATGAGATTTCAATTGCGTCCGGAAGAAAACCAGATCGCATCCGAATGTATCGCCGGACTGATTATGAGAGGTTTGAGACAACCCTCGGACTGTCCCCATTTCGGGAAGGCCTGCCATCCCACCCATCCGCTGGGAGCCCCGATGGTCTCCTCGGAAGGGGTTTGTGCCGCTTATTATAGATATAAATAGAAAGATATGGATATACACTTGAATTGCCCGCTTCCTTTTACCGACTCAGACCGTGTGTTACTAGCGCACGGAGGGGGAGGACGCATGACACACCAACTGATCAGCCAAGTATTTTATCCGGCTTTCCGGAACCCATTATTGGAGCAGGATCATGACGGATGCGTGTTCCCTATGGAAGAAGGGCGACTGGCCTACTCTACCGACTCCTTCGTGGTAGACCCGATCTTTTTCCCCGGAGGAGATATCGGTGATCTGGCGATCAACGGGACCGTTAACGATTTGGCTTGTTGTGGTGCCCGTCCTTTGTATCTGACCGCCGGGTTTATACTGGAAGAGGGCTTGCCTCTAGCAGATCTTCAGCGTATCGTACAATCCATGAAACGTGCGGCGGAGCGTGCCGGCGTACAGATCGTAGCCGGAGACACAAAAGTGGTGGAACGGGGCAAGTGCGATAAATTGTTTATCAACACCAGTGGGATCGGGATCGTCCCTCCGGGCATACGAATCGCCCCAGACCAAGCCACTCCCGGCGATGTCGTCATTTGTAGTGGCCCGATTGGTCTACATGGTATCACGATCCTTTCCGCACGGGAAAGCTTGGGATTCGAGACGGATCTAAAAAGTGATACCGCTTCGCTAAACATTCTGATTTCTGAGCTGTTACATACTATAGGAGAGGTACATGTCTTACGTGACCCCACCCGAGGTGGCGTAAGCGGAACCCTCAACGAGATCGCCCAAGACGCTGGTGTGGATATCCTGCTGGACGAAGACGCCCTGCCTATTCCGGAAGCGGTACGTGCCGCATCCGAGATGCTAGGATTAGACCCACTCTATATAGCGAACGAAGGATTGGTTCTTGTGATCCTGCCGGAAAGCCTTGCGGAACAAGCGTTACCTCTTATGAGACGTTTTGAGGAGGGCAGGCAAGCGACCGTTATCGGCCGTATCACCAAGCAAAGCGGAGAGCAAGCCCGGGTCAAGATGAAGACATTATACGGTAACTACCGGATCATCGATATGCTAAGCGGGGAGCAACTCCCCCGTATTTGTTAGAATACTTAATTGCTGAGATATGGAAAATAAAAGACCGTCCGTTTACGAAGAGTGCCGTCAGAAAGGCATCTCCCGCCGGGACTTCCTGAAGTTCTGTACCACCATGGCCGCCCTGATGGGATTGGAGGCTTCGGGAGTGGCACAGGTAGTAAATGCCTTGGAGACGAAACCCCGCCTTCCGATCATCTGGCTACACCTACAGGAATGTACCTGTTGTACCGAATCGTTTATCCGTGCCGCCCACCCGATCGTGGCTACCTTGTTGTTAGACAAGATTTCCCTAGACTATACCGAGACGCTGATGGCCGCCGCCGGCGAACAGGCCGAGGCCGCTAAGGAAGAGACCATGAAAAAGTATTACGGCAATTATCTGCTGATGATCGAGGGATCGTTACCTACAAAAGACGAGGCTTATTGTTGCGTAGGCGGCAAGAGTGCCTTGCAGATCACCGAAGAGGCCGCCGCAGGAGCTAAAGCGATCATCGCTTGGGGCAACTGCGCTTCCGCCGGTTGCGTGCAAGCGGCGAACCCGAATCCTACCGGCGCTAAAGGTATCCATAAAGTCATCAAAGGTAAACCTATTATTAATGTACAAGGCTGTCCTCCGATCGCCGACGTGATGGCGGGTGTCATTATCTATATGTTGACCTTCGATCGTATGCCACAATTGGATGGATTGGGCCGTCCGAAGATGTTCTACTCACGCCGGGTACATGATACGTGCTACCGCCGTGCGAATTTCGACGCCGGTTTGTTCGTGGAGAGCTTCGACGATGAGAACGCCAAGCATGGCTACTGCCTGTATAAAGTGGGATGCAAAGGTCCAAGCACCTATAACTCGTGCGGTATCATCAAATGGAACGAGGGCACCAGTTACCCAATCCAAAGCGGTCACCCCTGTTTAGGTTGCAGCGAGGAGAATTTCTGGGACAACAGCCCGTTCTATAAACGTATGCCCGATATACACGGATTCGGTATCGAGGCCACGGCGGATCAGATCGGTCTGGCTCTTGGAGCCGCTACCGCCGCCGGTATCGCCGTACATGCCGTAGCGACTAACATACGGAAAAAAGAGCTTATCGACAATGATGAGCCGGAAAGTAAATCTACGATCTAATAAAACACTACTATCATGTCAGAAAGAATTGTCATAGACCCCATTACCCGTATAGAAGGCCACCTGCGGGTAGAGGCTGAAATAGAAGGTGGCACTATCAAGAACGCCTATAGCTCGGGTACCATGGTGCGGGGCATCGAGAATATCGTAAAAGACCGGGATCCCCGGGATGTATGGGCTTTCGTAGGCCGTGTTTGCGGCGTATGTACTTCCATCCACTCGCTTGCCTCGGTACGGGCGGTCGAGAACGCACGGGGTATCGTGATCCCTCCCAACGCCAGTATGGTTCGTAATATCATGCAAGCCGTATTGTATATGCATGACCATACGGTGCATTTCTATCAATTGCATGCATTGGATTGGGTAGATGTGGTATCCGCCTTAAAAGCCGATCCGAAAGCCGCCGCTTTACTTGCCCAGCAACTTTCTCCATGGGCAAAGAATACCGAGGGGTATTTCACCGCCACACAACAACGGCTAAAGAAGTTCGTTGCCAGCGGGCAGCTTGGTATATTCGCCAATGGGTATTGGGGACATCCGGACTATAAACTTACGCCGGAACAGAACCTTATCGCTACCGTCCATTATCTGGATGCGTTGGAATGGCAGAAAGAGGTCGTTAAGGTACACGCCGTGTTCGGGGGCAAGAATCCGCATCCAAACTATATCGTAGGCGGTATGCCTTGCAGCATCGACTTAAATGAGGCCAATGCGATCAACGCAGATCGACTCGCTCTGGTAAAGCAGAAACTAGAGGAGGCGAAAACATTCATCAATCAAGTTTATATCCCGGATTTATTGATGATCTCCAACGTTTATAAAGACAAATGGAGTAAGATTGGCGGAGGAGTACGAAACTATTTGTCTTACGGAGACTATCCGATGTTCGATCTCGGGGAAGTGGAAAGTTATAAGATCCCCAGAGGAATCGTCTTGGATCGTGACCTTAGCAAGGTACATCCCGTAGACGCTAACTCCCCGGAAGAAATCAAGGAGTACATTTATCATTCATGGTATAAATACACGCAAGGAGACAAAGCCGGTTTGCATCCCTACGAGGGAGAGACCCATCTGGAATATACTGGCCCTCGTCCCCCCTATAAGTTATTGGACGTAGAGGATAAATATAGTTGGATCAAGACGCCACGGTGGAAACAGGAGCCAATGGAAGTGGGTCCGTTAGCTCGTTTGATCGTAGCCTACGCCGCAGGGAAGGAACCCCAAAAGAGTATCGTAGACGAGACTTTACGTCAGCTCGACTTGCCGGTAGATGCTTTATTCTCTACCCTAGGACGCACCGCTGCTCGTGGATTGGAATGTAGAATGGCAGCAGACTGGGCCCTTGAGTTTTTCAACCAATTGATCAAGAACCTAGAGAACGGGGATTCCCGGATGGCAAACAGTGCCGAATGGGAACGGGAGAACTGGCTCGATCATGAGCAAGGCGTAGGATTGGCCGAAGCTCCCCGTGGAGCATTAGCCCATTTCATCGTGATCGACAAGAACCGGGTAAAGAACTACCAGATGGTAGTGCCTACTACTTGGAACGCCTCACCGAGGGATGAGAACGGCGTATTGTCCGCCTACGAGTCCGCTTTGATCGGTACGCCGATATACGATCCGAAGCAACCCCTAGAGATTCTTCGGACGATCCACTCTTTCGATCCTTGTCTGGCTTGTGCCGTGCATCTGTATGACGAGGAAGGAAAATATGTGCACCAAGTTGATACATTCTAAAAAACAATAGAGCCATGAAGAGTCGTAAGAAACGTTTAAGAGAAGTGTATGTATGGGAATTACCCGTACGTATCTATCATTGGGTGAATGCGCTCTGTATCGCCATACTCTGCGTGACAGGCTTTATCATCGCCGATCCTCCCGCGATCATGTCCGCTTCGGAGGCTTATTTCAGCTATTGGTTCGGCGTGGTTCGGTTTATCCATTTTGTAACAGCGTTCGTATTCTTCTTCAATTTCGTATTCCGGCTTTATTGGGGATTCGTCGGGAATCGTTATGCCAGATGGAATAACTTCATCCCTTTAAAGAAATCCCAATGGAAAGAGGTATTGGAGGTGATCAAGGTAGATATCTTGATGATTAAGAACAAACCGGTAGACAGTATCGGGCATAACGCCTTGGCTAGCTTGATTTATTTCGGAACTTTCTGGGCATTTTTGTTACAAAGTATCACAGGATTCGGCCTATACGCCAAGATGAGTCAGTCTTTCTTCCCGCAATTGTTCGCATGGACCATCCCGTTGATGGGCGGGGATTTGATGGCTCGCCAGATTCATCATTTCCTGATGTGGTTCTTCATCCTTTTCGCTATCGTTCATATTTATCTGGTATTTTATCATGACTATATCGAGCAACGTGGTGAGACTTCGTCCATCATCGGTGGCTGGAAGTTTATCGAGGAAGACATAGCGGACAAGGAAGAGGTAACCGAGACTGCCGAGACTATCACTAAGATCGCTAAAAAAGGATGAAAGTGGAGAAGGAAACATTAGTATTAGGAGTAGGCAATTTATTGCTGAAAGACGAAGGTGTAGGCATACACGTTATCAAGGCTTTAGAAAACGAGAAGCTCCCGGCTCACGTCCATTTGATGGACGGGGGCACGGGAGGACTTCATTTATTAAGTTGGCTGCAAGGATATGACCGTATCATCATGATCGACGCCACGCTGGATAATAACCCTCCGGGCACCGTCCGTCTGATCCAACCTCGTTACGCCACCGACTTTCCCCCGCTCATGAGCGCCCACGAGATCGGTCTAAAAGATATGATCGACGCCATGATCCTAACCGAAGATCTCCCAGAAACCCATCTCATTGTCATCTCCGCCCTCAATATCAACGAGGTCGGAATGGATCTGACACCCGAGGTAAAGGCGGCGGTTCCGAAAGTGATCCGGATGATACAAGAGATTATTTCAATACATAATAGAGCATACCGGCAATAGCGGCCCCAGCTATCGGCCCTAAAACAGGTACCCAAGCATACTCCCAATGGCTGCTGCCTTTTCCCTTGATCGGCAAAATAAAGTGTATGAACCGGGGAGCTAAATCACGGGCAGGGTTAATCGCATAACCGGTAGTTCCACCTAAGGAAAGACCGATTACCCAGACCGTAAACGCTACCGGAATGGCACCTACCGAACCTAAACCTATCGGCAAGGTACTATTGCTTTCGTAGGTTAGTTCTCCGTCCGTTATAAAAAATACGACAAACATCAAGGCGAACGTACCGATCATCTCACCTAAGAAATTAATTGGATAATCTTTGATAGCAGGACTCGTACAGAATACGCCTAATTCCGCATCCGGATCATCCGTAGCGTTGAAGTGATCCTTATAAACCAGCCAGACCAATAAAGCGCCCAAAGCGGCACCTATCATTTGCCCGGCTATATAAGTACATACATCACACCAAGGGAAAGTCCCTCCGATCGCCAAGCCGATCGATACCGCCGGATTCAAATGTGCGCCACTATAAGGGCCGGCTACCACAACACCGATAAATACGCCTAAAGCCCAAGCGGTCGTTATCGCTATCCAGCCCGCTCCATTGCCTTTTGTTTTCGACAAACAGACATTCGCTACAACTCCTCCTCCCATCAGGATCAAGAGCATAGTCCCTAATAATTCCGCTAAAAATGGAGACATAAGATAATAATTTAAGAATTTGTTAACTTGTTAATCTGCCTATAAGATGATTTTCATTATTCAGCCCAATTCTGAGAACGCCCTACCGCCTTATGCCATTCGTTCAATAATTTACAGGCGGTATCCTCTTTCATTTGTGGGTTAAAGACCTTATCCAAGCACCATTGTTCTTTCAGTTCATCGATATCCTTCCAATAGCCGATCGCCAAGCCCGCCAAATAAGCGGCTCCCAAAGCAGTCGTCTCCAATACATTCGGACGTACGACCGGACAGCGGCAGATATCGGACTGGAATTGCATCAAGAAGTTATTAGCGATAGCACCGCCATCTACCCGAATCTCTTTCGGCTTGGCGTGAATATCGTTTTCCATGGCCATCAATACATCATATACTTGATAACAGATGCCCTCCAAAGCCGCACGGGTTAAATGAGCCGCCGTAGTTCCGCGGGTAATCCCGATAATAGCGCCACGTGCGTATTGATCCCAATACGGCGCACCCAAACCCGTTAACGCCGGCACAAAATAAACACCCCCATTATCACTGACGGATTTCGCCATTTGCTCCGTAATCGAGGCATTCGGAATCAAGCCGATCCCATCCCTCAACCATTGAACGACGGCACCTCCCACAAAGACACTACCTTCCAGCGCATAGGTCGTCTGATCCCCTAATTTCCACGCGATCGTTGTCAATAGGTTATTCTGGGAAAGAACGGGTTCCTTGCCGGTATTCAGGATCATAAAGCAGCCGGTTCCGTAGGTTGTCTTGATCATACCATCCTCTACGCAGAGCTGGCCGAACAGAGCCGCCTGTTGGTCGCCAGCCATACCGGATACCGGGATGCCTTTCTTAAAAATAGGAGTTGATGTCTCGCAGTAAACCTCGCTACAGGCTTTCACTTGCGGTAACATCGAGGCCGGTATCGTAAACAAGTCCAATAACTCTTGATCCCATCTCAAAGTACGGATATTGAAAAGCATGGTACGGGAAGCGTTCGTCACATCCGTAATGAATTGAGCGCCCCGGGTAAGTTTCCAAACCAGCCAAGTATCTACCGTACCGAAGCATAGCTCTCCCCGCTCCGCACGCTCCCGGATACCCTTTACGTTATCCAATATCCATTTTATCTTCGTGGCGGAGAAATAGGCGTCGATCACCAATCCGGTCTTCTGCTGGATACGTTCCGCCCAGCCTTGCGATTTAAGTTCCTCGCAATAATCCGCCGTACGGCGATCCTGCCATACGATCGCGTTGTATACGGGAAAGCCAGTCTCCCGGTCCCAGATGATGGTAGTCTCCCGTTGGTTAGCGATTCCGATACAGGCGATATGGCTATCCGTGACATCCGCTTTTGCCATCGCCTCCTTGATGACAGACGATTGGGTGTACCAAATCTCATTCGGGTCGTGCTCTACCCAGCCCGGTTTCGGGAAATACTGTTGGAATGGTTTCTGAGCCAACGTAATAATAGTTCCTTGATGATTAAACAGGATAGCCCGGGAGCTAGTGGTTCCCTGATCGATCGCCAACACATATTTATTTCGAAAATTCATATCCTTCTATATTAGTATCGTTTATCAATTTGTCAATTCAGTATATAATTCGAGGCAACCTCATTAAACGCCTTTACCTGAGCAGAGGTCCAAGTCTCGTCCTTCCCCCATTCCGTAGCCAGAATCCCCGCTACTTTAGGAGCCATCGCCATCGCCGCCCGTGCGTCTAAGAATAAGATACGCAAACGGCGTGCCAATACATCCTCCAAAGTACGAGGCATCTCATTACGGACCAGCCAAGTTACCTCTCCTACCGTATAGGCATAGTCCGGATGCAACTTCTCCGCCATGGCGGGGGAAGAGGCCACTAAGTTACGGATTTCGTCGGCATCCGTACCATATACGTATAAAGGATCGGAGAAATCCGGATTCTTCCGGCTACCATGGATTTGGTAACGCTCGGTAATACAGTCTTTTGTAGGAATATGCATGTAACGTATCGCTAGGTCTAGGGTATCTTGAGCCATTTTCCGGTAGGTTGTCCATTTGCCTCCGATAATGGTGATCAAGCCGGATTTCTCCCGGATCAATTTATGGCTACGTGATATCTCTTTTGTCTTTTTACCTTCGCTACGGGGAGCGGCGAGCGGACGAAGCCCCGCAAACACGGATAAGACATCGCTTCGCTTGGGTGGCCGGGTCAAATAGTTAGCGGCCGTATCGAGTATAAATTGGATTTCTTTCTCTAAGGCTACCGGCTCTTTTTCCGGCGATTCCATCAAGGTATCCGTTGTCCCTACCACGACTTTATCATGCCAAGGTACGGCGAACAACACACGTCCATCCGATGTCTTAGGAATCATAATGGCGCAATCACTTTGCAAGAAAGAGGAATCCAATACCAAATGGACTCCTTGGCTGGGGCGAACGGTCGGGCGTTTACCCGGCTCGTCCATTTGCAAGATCTCATCAGCGAAGACACCGGTAGCGTTGATCACGCAACGGGATCTTACTTGATAAACCGTACCGGTCTCCTCATCTCGAACCGTAACGCCGGATACTTTGCGGTCGCCGTCCTTCAGAAGCCCTATGACTTTCGCGTAGTTCAAGATACAAGCACCAGCGTCGATAGAGCTGCGGACCATATTAATCGCAAGACGGGAATCATCGAACTGGCCGTCATGATAAAGCACCCCGGCGGTCATCCCTTTCGATCGGAGCATCGGAATGGTACGGAGCGCCCGTTTCGGACCGATACAAACCGAACGTCCCAGACCTAATTTTCCGGCCATCACATCATATAGGATCAGGCCTATCGTATAAAACGGGCCTTCCCACCAACGATAACAAGGGATTAAGAAGGTTTGATCTTTTACCAAATGGGGAGCGTTCTGGCGTAGCAGGCCTCGTTCGCGCAAAGCTTCCAGAACCAAGGAGACATCTCCTTGCGCCAAATAACGGACACCGCCATGGACCAACTTCGTACTACGGCTGGAAGTTCCTTTCGTAAAGTCCGATTGTTCGAATAAGGCGACTCTATATCCTCTTGTCGAAGCATCCAGAGCGATACCTATACCGGTAGCCCCTCCTCCGATCACAAGAAAATCAAAGACTTCAGACGGGTCTTCCAACTGAGAAATCATTTTACTACGGTCCATATAGCTCCTCCTTTCTTAAGATTAACAGTTACAAATCTAACCATTAATTCTTAGTATAACAAAGGATTTGGGAAAAAGGATCAGTAGCGCTTTCTGTTTTCCATAAAGATAACTGCAGTTTCTATTGGAAGAAACAAAAGTTTCCTGCTGAAGAAACTTTTGTTTTTCGGTGTGAAACAAAAGTTTTCCTTACGGGGAATTAAAAAAAACTGTAATAGTCTGATTATTATCACTCAAACATCTTATCGATGCCTCCCGTATCCGGTGGGGTCGTGGGGCTATCTTCCTCCCCTCCTTCGCTACATGGGTTCGCATATTTCTCGGGGATCTCGAAAGTCTCGTCTTCCGAGTAGCCTAACGTTTTATCTTTATAAACCTTTTGCATATAAAGGGCGTAAATCGGTAACGCCATACTCGCTCCCTGCCCTTCCGCCAAGCGGTCGAAATGGATGGAACGGTCCTCGCCGCCTACCCAGCAGCCGGAAACCAAGCTAGGCGTAAATCCCATGAACCAACCGTCGGAGTTATTCTGGGTCGTTCCGGTCTTACCACCCATCTCCGCCTTGATGCCGTAGCGGAAACGTACACGTCCTCCGGTACCACCGTCGATTACGCTTTTCAACATATGTAGCATCTTATAGGAAGCATCTTCCGTCAGCACCTCACTCATCTGTGGGGTAAAGTTCGCGATTGTATTTCCATATGAATCTTCTATACGGGTCACGAATAAAGGTTCTACCCGGATGCCCTTGTTGGCAAATACCGTATAGGCCCCGACCATCTCACCCACCGATACATCCGGAGTACCCAGACAGACCGAGATAACCGGATCGATATGATTCTTCAAGCCGAAAGAATGAAGCAAACGAACAAACGTATAAGGTGAGAGCTGGCTCATCAGATAAGCGGTTACCCAGTTATCCGAGTTCTGTAATCCCCACTTGATCGTAACCATCTCGCCGATTCGCTTCGCGCTGGCGTTACGGGGAACCCACAAACGGCCGTTCTCGTCCATCAACTGCTGCTGCACATGTAGCATCTGGTCGCAAGGACTGATCCCCTCGATCATCGCCAACGAATAAAGGAACGGTTTCATGGTAGAACCGATCTGACGGCGACCGCCATTCACCATATCATATTGGAAGTCATTATAGTCAATACCACCTACATAAGCCTTGACCTGCCCGGTGCGAGGGTCCATCGACATAAACGCCGTACGCAAGAAACTCTTATGATAACGAATCGAATCCAAGGGAGACATGATCGTATCGATCGGACCATCCCAACTAAACACACGCATATCGACAGGCTTCTCAAACTCCTCGCGCATATCGGCCTCAGCCATTCCACTCTTTTTCATCGCCCGGTAGCGATCTGTCTGGTGCATCGCACGCATCAACATCGTGTCTACTTGACCGACACTTACGTCTCTTGAGAACGGAGCATAGCTACGTCCCTTCTTTTCCCGGAAGAAAGCCGGTTGAAGATCTTTACTCATATGTTCACGGACAGCGTCTTCCGCATATTTCTGCATACGGGAATCGATACTCGTATAGATTTTCAAGCCATCCGTATAAAGATTATAGTATTCTCCGTCGGCTTTTTTATTTTTGTTACACCATCCATATAATGGATTCGTCGCCCAAGATAATGAGTCCTCACTGAATTTCTGAGATTGCCAAGAGGCGTAATCCTTACGCTCCGGTTTCTTCGCGGTCATTGTCAGACGAAGGTATTCACGGAAGTAAGGAGCCAAACCGTCTTTATGGTCCATACGGGTAAAATGTACGACCAAGGGTAAAGCCTTCAACGAATCACATTCCGCCTTGGTTATGTACCCGGCCTTTTCCATCTGCTCCAAAACCGTATTACGACGGCCGATGGTACGCTTGTTATGGCGAACCGGATTGAAATAAGAAGGGTTCTTGCACATGCCTACCAACGTGGCGGCTTCCTCGATCTTCAAGGTTTTAGGGGTCTTCCCGAAATACACACGAGACGCAGATTGGATTCCCACGGCATTGTACAAGAAGTCAAACTTATTCAGATACATATTTATAATCTCTTCCTTTGTGTAATAACGTTCCAATTGAACCGCGATCACCCATTCGATCGGTTTCTGGAAAAGACGTTCCATCATATTATCGGCACTCGGCGAGAATAATTGCTTCGCTAATTGCTGGGTAATGGTACTACCGCCACCACCGCTTTTTTGCATCAAGATACCCCGCTTCACGATGGCACGAAACAAACCCTGCGCATCAATACCGCTATGTTCGGCGAACCGGATATCCTCGGTAGCGATCAAGGCTTTCACCAAATCCGGCGAAAGATCCTCATAATTCACGTAAATACGATTGTCTTTGCTATGCGCATAGGCTCCCAACGCCTTTCCGTCCGAGGAGATAACTTGGGAAGCATATTTATCAATCGGGTTCTCCAATTGTTCCACCGGAGGCATATAACCAATTGAACCATTCGCTATCGCCATAAACACCATTACCACCGCCCCTAATATAGCGAGGTATACTATCCAACAAGAAATAAGGATACCTTTTGTAATCTTTGATGCCATCTTTTTATATTTCACGGTATGGATAAAAGACTCATCTTATCCACAACGACCTATTTAAGATCACAAAAATAGAGGAAAATACGATCTTATGCAAGTTGAGGCACATATTTCGCCAACAAATAACCACCAGCTAGTAACCAAACATATAAAATAGTGGCCAAAACAAAGGGCTTAGCGCCAGCTTTCTTAAATTTCTCGATACTAGTCTCCGTACCAAGAGCAGTCATGGCCATTGTCAGCATGAATGTATCTACCTGATTGATCCCATCTACAACCGCATGAGGAAGCAAGTCGAGCGAATTGAAACCAATCACGGCCAAGAAACCAAACGCAAACCAAGGAATAGTGATCTTACCACGAGAAGGGGCAACGCCTCCGCCATTCCTCCCCCCGTTAACCACGGACTTCTCAGCAGTTCGAGCCAACATGAAACTCATGACCACTAGCACAGGAGCTAACATCATCACACGAATCATTTTCACGATAATAGCCGCATCCGAAATTTCCTTTCCCATAGCGTTACCGGCTCCTACCACATGAGCTACCTCATGCAAGGTCGCACCCGTATAAAGTCCCATTTGCTCAGGGTCTAAATCAAGAATACCCGCACGGTACATCACCGGATAAATAAACATAGAAAGCGTACCGAAAATCACGACTGTCGATACGGCAACCGCCGTCTTATGAGCCTCGCACTTCACGACCGGTTCAGCGCCCAATACCGCGGCAGCCCCGCAAATAGCGCTACCCGTGGCGGTCAGTAAAGCAAGGTCTTTATCCATTTTCATCAATCGCCCCACCCAAACACCGATCAAGATGGTAAGCACCACGATCACCATATCGATCAGGATTGCCGGAAGGCCGATCGCAATCACGCTCTGGAAGGTCAGCTTAAACCCATATAGTACGATACCCACACGAAGCACTTGCTTAGTACAAAACAGGATACCCGGAACCCACGTCTCCGGCAAATGGTTTCTCAGGCTGTTGGCGTACAACATACCTAAAATAATGCCGACAATCAGCGGACTGAATGACAATTGTTTAATAAACTGGAACTCCGCGATATAGAATGCGGAACAAGAGAAAAGGGCTATCAGCAAGACACCATGTAATACGTTACCTCGTTTTTCACTAAACATAATTATTGATTTATTTAGTACAACATATCATTATTTGATTTCGTTCGCGAAAGTACATATTTTCATCCGATCCCTTACTTCACAAGTTTTTATAGCGAATAACCTAAAGTTATTGCCAATGTTGACTGGCAAAACGCATGAAACTTTCTTCCATACCGCTGTTCTGCCCCTGCGGCTCCACAAAGGAGAAAGTCCGTTCGGCCTTAAAGCCCTCAATTTCTATCACTTTCAAACGTCCTGCCATCAGCTCACGTGTCACCGCCCGAATAGAAAGAATTCCCAAAGCATCGGAATTTTCCAAGAATAATTTGATACTCTCCGTACTACCTAGCTGCAATAATACGTTCAATTGCGACAGTTTGATCTGGTGTTTTGCCAAGGTCCCCTCCAAGACCTCAAGCGTACCGGAGCCGTTTTCACGAAGTACTACGGGCAAAGCACAAAGTTGTTCCAACGTCAGTTCGTCATAAGCAGCCAACTTAGACCCTACATGAGTGACAACCACTAACTCATCCTTCATAAAAGGTATATAATGCATCGTATTTTGACGGGTAGTCCCTTCCACCAATCCTAACGTTATTTTTCCATCTCGCAAAGCCAACTCTATATCCCGGCTATTCCCATTCAATACAGATACATGTATATCCGGAAACATCTTAATGAATAAAGCAAGCACGGGCGGAAGAACATATTGGGATATTGTCGTACTGGCACCTAAATGTAAATCCCCCAGAAAATTATTTGTCAACAGATTCATCTCGAAATCCAATTGACGATACGAAGCCAATAAGGAATGGGTATGCGAAAACAACAACTCGCCCGCACGAGTTAAACGGATCTGGCTACCTGTTCGTTCAAAGAGAGGCGTCTTATATTGAACCTCCAACTCATGGATATGCTTACTAATAGCGGGTTGACTAATGAACAACTCCCGGGACGCTTTCGTGAAACTTAAGTTACAAGCTACGCTATGAAATACTTTTAATCGAAAATCCATGATATTCTACCTTTTGCTGTTTTAATTTAACAAAGATAAAAAAAATACTATATATTTGTGGATTGAAACATAAATATATGAATGAATATGAAATATCTATATGTTTTATTGTTGACGTTGACCGTCAACGCATGCAGTGGTCAACGCAATCAAAAAACGGAGGAATCCAATGTAGCGCCACCCACCTTTGAAATGGTCTCGGTCCCCACCTTAATCACGGACCCAGTGGAAAGGGCCGAATATTTAGTGAAACATTATTGGGATAAATTCGACTTCAAGGATACGACCTATATCCATGAACCTCAAGTGACCGAGCAGGCATTATCCAACTATATAGATTTGATGAACTATGTCTCGCCTGTGGCTATGTCTTCTTCCGTAAAAGCGATGATGAAACAAACAGAACAAGACAGTGCCATGTTTCAGTACTTTTCCGAGATGATGGAGAAATATCTATACGACCCGAACTCCCCCCTAAGGAATGAGGAAATGTATATAGCGGTATTGGAATATCTTACCGAATCCTCGTCATTAAGCGATGTGGAAAAGATACGTCCCGCCCATTTGCTAGAGCTCGCATTAAAAAACAGAATCGGGACGCCTGCGACCGATTTCACGTACACATTAGCGAACGGAAAAACCGGGAAATTATACAATATAAAAGCGGATTATCTATTATTATTTTTCTATAATCCGGACTGCCATGCTTGTCAAGAAATAACCAGACAAATGGAATCGTCCTTCTTGATCAATGAATTTTCAAAAAGCAACAAACTAAAGATCTTAGCCGTTTATCCGGACGAGGATCTGGACGCATGGAAAGAGCATGTTTCCGTCATGCCTAAAGATTGGATCAACTCATACGACAAAAGTGTTTCGCTTAAAAACGACGAGATCTACGACTTAAAAGCGATACCCACATTATATCTATTAAACAAAGAGAAAAAAGTATTGTTGAAAGACGCTACTTTTCAACAGATCGAAAATTATTTATCACAAACAACTAACTAATTTAAAACATGAAAAAAATCTTATTGTCCTTGGCTTTCTTAGCAGGAGTGAGCCTAACGGTTTCCGCCCAATTCAAGATTGGCGGCAAGACCATTAATACGAAAAAAGTGATTAATGCCGCGACTGATGTAGCGCATGCCGCTACTCTATCCGACGAGGATGTAGCCAAAATGGCAAAAGAGTACATCCAATGGATGGACACTCATAACGAGGTAGCAGGTCCGGATACGGAAATGGGACAACGCTTGGAACGCTTGACCGCCAATGTAAAGAAAGTTTCCGGCCTAGACTTAAATTTTAAAGTATATAATGTAGTAGATGTAAACGCTTTCGCCTGTGGAGACGGAAGTGTACGCGTATGTGGCGGATTGATGAAAATCATGGACGATGACGAGGTATTCGCCGTTATCGGTCATGAGATCGGGCACGTCGTTCATTCCGACTCTAAAGACGCCATGAAAAACGCTTACTTGACCTCCGCCGCTAAAAACGCCGCCGGAGCTGTAAGTGGAACCGTATCCAAACTGACCGACTCTCAACTGGGAGACATGGCACAGGCCTTGGCCGGCGCTCAATATTCCCAGAAACAAGAGTATGAGGCGGACGAATTCGGTTTCCAGTTTTGTATAGATAACGGGCGAGATCCGTACGGAATGTCTAACTCATTAAATAAATTGTTACAACTGAGTGAGTCAGAAGCTAAATCGTCCAAGTTTATGCAGATGTTCTCAAGCCATCCCGAGACTCAAAAACGTGCCGATCGGGTAAAAGAGAAGGCCGATGAGTACGTGAAAAGCAAGCAATAACTGTTAACGGTCCTTTAGCAGGACGGACTATTATTAAAATAAAGCTAACGTATCAAGGATTTACGCCACGAAATCATGCTGTACAACATAAAATACTACATATTTGCACCGTGTTTTTCATGGTATTAGATTTAAGGTTAGCAATGAAGATTGGTCGTCCGTGACGGATGACCATTTTTTTTGCTTTGATAATCAAAAAAACTTCTACCTTTGCAAAAGATCTATCTATTAAGAATCATGAAACACACACATAAATATTTAATTTTTGCCATATCCATATTTCTTGTCTCTTTGTTAACCCTAGGTTGCCAAGAAAAAGAAGAAAAGAAAGTCGTGCTTATCCATTCTTTTGAGCAAAAGAAAGATACCTACCCGATTTTTAATGAAGTGCTGGAACGAACATTCAATAAGCAAAAAATAAACCCGAAGATTCATACATTCTATCTAGATTGCGAGCAATATCTGGATAGTGCCGAAATAGCCCGAATGTATAATTATATTGACTCGATCAAAGAGATTAAACCCGATATCATATTAGTAAACGATGATCAAGCTTGCTACTCTTTATTAGCTTGCGGACACCCGTATCTAAAAGAAATACCGATTGTTTTCGCCGGCGTAAATTATCCGAATTGGTCGCTTTTAAAGAAGTACCCCAATCTTACCGGACTACACGACAAACAAGACTTCATCAAGAATATAGAATTTATACATAAATTATTCGGAGTATTGCAAATCCAGATTCCTTGCGACCGGACAATCCTTGGAAGAAAATCCTTTAATGACTTTTGGCAACAAATACAAGGACACCCGGAAATAGAAATAATCCGCCTTAAAATCCGGGGGCTAGAGTTAGATAAAATCGGAACAAATGACAGTCTATTTGTAAAGAGGCTCATAGACCTTACCCAAAATGGCACTCAGATACGGTCGCTACCGGGAAAAAACTGTATCGCAAAAATAAATACCCTTCCATACCGAGTTTTACCGGGATCTTCTTTGCTCTTTAATTTGTCCGGCACTCTGGATCAAAGCACTTATCTAGATATAAAATACGATCATACCTCCGAAGCTTTTTATCAATTAGTCAATTATCCCAGCTTCTCCGCTCATTACGAACCGATTCAATATCATCCGGCTAAAAGACGGAATCGATACATCGGAGGTTATTTCACATCCGTAGAAATACAAGCACGAGAACAGGCGGAAATGGCTTCGTTAGTGTTGAAAGGGACCCCTGTCTCAGAAATTCCGATCAAAGAAAGCAGTAAGGAATATATTCTCGTATGGCATACCATAAAAGCATGGGGAATACCTATCGAGAAGATCCCTTCTTATGCCCGTTTAGTCAATATCCCTTTTTATGAGCTATACAAGAAACAGCTAATCGCTTTCATTTGCGTAGCGTTCATTTTTATCAATATCGTTGCCACGGGATTATGGAAGCTATATTCCAGAGAACAGAAATATAAGAAATTAGCGCAAGCCAATTTGGTAAAACAGAACAAGGAACTGGAAGTAGCCTTAGAGAAGGCTAAAGAGTCCGACCAAATGAAATCGGCATTTTTAGCGAATATGAGCCATGAGATACGGACTCCATTGAACGCTATTGTCGGATTCTCGAATCTTATGAACACAGACATCGAGCTTAGTAAGGAAGAACGGGAAAACTTTACCGAGTTAATCAATACGAACAGCGATCTGTTATTGAACCTTATCAATGATATCTTAGATCTTTCCCGTATCGAATCGGGCCGTATGTCATTCTCTTTCCAGCAATATTCTCTAAATGAATTAATAAGCACGATTTACCAGACTTTCCAAGTTTTAATGCCGGAGAACGTAGAACTTCGTATGCAAATACCGGAAAAAAGCATATCCATTCCCACGGATAAGTTTCGGTTGACACAAGTGATTACCAACTTTCTTAGCAACGCTATTAAATTCACGCAAAAGGGATATATATTGATTGGTTATGAATACCGAGAGGAAGAGCGGCATGTACATATTTTCGTAGAAGATACCGGCATTGGTATCCCGAAAGAAAAGCAAGACGCCGTTTTCAATCGTTTCACGAAACTGGATGAATTCGCCAAAGGTACCGGCTTGGGACTATCCATTTGCAAAGTGATAGCCGAACGTTTCGATGGGTATATCGCCGTAGAGTCCGAAATAGGAAAAGGAAGCCGTTTTTCCATTATCCTTCCCCTTAACCCCAAACACACTGAAAGTGATTAATCACATTTATTCGCGATAATCCCGAAAATAATATTACTTTTGCTTTTGTATACAATTTTAAATTTCAGATCTGTGAGTACAAGAATAAAATTAAGGGTTCAAGGATTAGCGAACAGCCAAATTCAATCCGGGGCCTATGCGTTAATTTTGGCAGAGGAAAATGGTCCACGGCGAATTCCAATCATCGTAGGAACCGCTGAAGCACAGTCTATAGCGATCGCTTTGGAGCATATCGTACCTCCTCGTCCATTAACACACGACTTATTCGCCACTTTTGCGCAAGCCTTCAACGTCATTCTTAAGGAAGTCTACATATACAAATTCGAAGATGGTGTGTTTTACTCAGAATTAGAGTTTAGCGACGGTGAGCGCTCGATAAAGCTGGACTCTCGTACTTCCGACGCGATTGCCATAGCGCTTCGCGTAAATTGCGACATCTTTACTTCCGAGGAGATTGTAAAGGAATGCGGTGTCGTACTGGAAGACACCCTGTCCATCCCCGCTGACGAACCGGAGGAGGATGACAATTTATTAGAATTAGAACCGGATGAGATTAAGGACGAAGCCCAGTTAAAGAAATGGTTAAGCCTATTGGATATCCAAGAAATAAACGAGCGATTGGAAGACGCTATAGCGGACGAAAATTACGAATACGCGAAAATGTATAAAGACGAGTTGCGCCGTCGAGAAGAAGAGGAGGACACAAACAAATGATTGGAGAACAAGGAGGATTCGGACTGGTCTCACTTTTAAGAGGTCTGCTTGGGATCATTACGATTTTAGGTATCGCCTATGCGATGAGTTATGACCGTAAACGGATCGATTGGAAATTAGTTGGTGGAGGTTTGTTCATGCAGATCGTATTCGCCTTGGCGGTTTTATATGTGCCGTTCGTCGGAAGCCTATTGGAAGGATGTGGCAAGATATTTGTTAAGTTGATGGACTTCACGGATGCCGGTCTTACTTTCTTATTAGGCCCGTATGCCTCTAAAGCGGCAGGATTCAGTTTCTTGCTTCATTCGCTACCGATTGTTATTTTCTTCTCCGCCTTGGTTTCCATGTTTTACTATTGGGGGATTATCCAGAAAGTAGTCGGTGCCTTTGCGTGGGTATTGCGTAAATTCATGAATATATCCGGCTCGGAGGGATTAGTGGCCGCCGGTAATATTTTTATGGGAATGACAGAATCTCCTGTGTTGATCAAGAATTACCTGCCGACGATGAATCGTTCGGAGATATTTTTGGTCATGGTATCCGGAATGGGTACGATCGCCGGTTCCGTAATGGGTACTTACATAGGTATGTTGGGAGGAACAGACCCGGCGGCGAAGGTTTTATTCGCCACTCACTTGCTCTCGGCTTCCGTAATGGCAGTACCGGGTTCAATCGTTTTAGCGAAAATGCTTTGTCCGCAGACGGAAGAAGCCACGGACCATGTAGCTATCTCCGGCAAGGAAAAAGAGAACTCGAATATTCTAGATGCCATCTCATCGGGTACGGTTACCGGCGTAAAGTTGATGACGAATATTGCCGCGATGTTATTGGTATTCATATCCCTTGTAGCGTTAGCGAATTATATTACGGAAGGTGTGATAGGGCGTTATACCGGACTGAACGACTGGATTGTAAAGATTACGGACGGTAAGGCGCAGGGCTTGACCTTCCAATTTATACTGGGCGTAATCACCTCTCCTTTCATGTGGTTGATCGGGGTTCCCAGCCAAGACATCATGTTAGTTGGTTCTTTATTGGGACAAAAGACCATATTGAACGAATTTGTCGCCTATTTCCAATTGCAGCAATGGAAAGATGCCGGATTATTCATGTATGAGAAATCGATCTTGATGTCTACTTATATCCTTTGCGGATTCGCTAATATATCGTCTATCGGTATCTTATTAGGCGGATTGGGCGTATTAGCCCCGGAAAAACGAGGATTAATTTCACGTATCGGCGTACCGGCCATGATCGGCGGAGCCCTGGTCTCTGTGCTATCGGCTACTATAATTGGTATGATCCTTGGGTAATTGAGAATTGAGAATTGAAAATTAGATGGTCATGCAGATTTTTTATACACCAGATATAGCTATCAAGCCGGAATTACCGGAAGAAGAAGCAGGACATTGTATACGGGTACTTCGTCTAGGTGAAGGCGATGAGATAGTATTGACGGATGGGCAAGGCTCTTTTTATAAAGCGGCTATTAGCCGGGCGCATCCCAAACATTGTGAGGTGACCCTCTTAGAGAGTTGGAAACAACCCGATCTCTGGAACTTCAATCTCCATATAGCCATAGCTCCTACCAAAAACATGGACCGGATGGAGTGGTTCGTGGAGAAAGCGACGGAAATAGGGATCAATGCGATCACCTGTTTGAATTGTCGTTTCTCAGAGCGTAAAGAGATCAAGCCGATTCGATTGGAGAAGATATTGGTCAGTGCCATGAAGCAATCCCAGAAAGCGACTTTGCCGGCGTTAGAAGGAATGACAGATTTCAAGAAGTTTGTCGCCACTCCCTTTGACGGGCGTAAGTTTATCGCCCATTGCGAGGAAGGCGAGAAGCCACTATTAAAACATACGTATCAGCCGGGAGAGAATGCCTTAATCCTCATCGGACCGGAAGGTGATTTTAGCCCGGAAGAAATCAAGCTGGCTCAAGAGAATGGCTTCGAGCCGATCTCTTTAGGAGAGAGCCGGCTGCGTACGGAAACGGCTGCGCTAGTGGCTTGCCATACGATTCATGTGTTAAATCAATAGAATAATCCTATTTCCATTAAAAATACGTTAATCCTCATAAGGGTTATTAAGCAAATTGCTACATTTGTAATGATATTAACAAATCTAATCTAATAACAATTTAAGTAACATGAAAAAGTTGTTCAAATCATTCTTGATTCTTTCGGCCATAGCTATGGCTATCCCCTGTTTCGCTCAAACTCCGAATACATTGACTAAGAAGGAAAAAAAAGCTGGCTGGGAATTATTATTCAACGGAAAAGACTTCTCTGGATGGCGCCAATGTAACGGTACCGCTATGCCCGCAAACTGGGTTATAGAAGACAATGCCATGAAAGTATTTACCGGCGAAGGTAAGAAACCGGGACAAGGCGCTAATGGCGATATCCTTTACCAGAACAAGAAATTCAAAAACTTCGAGCTCTCGGTAGACTGGAAAGCGAGCAAGATGGGAAACTCCGGTATCTTCTATTATGTACGCGAAGTACCCGGTAAACCTATTTATTATGCGGCTCCCGAAGTACAGGTACTAGATAACGTGGACGCAACCGACAACAAATTAGCGAACCACTTAGCAGGTTCTCTATATGACATGCTTCCCGCAGATCCGAAAACAGTTAATCCTGCCGGCGAGTGGAATACGATCGTAATCCGTGTAAAAGATGGAAAAGTAACGCATACCCAAAATGGTAAGAAAGTTGTTGAGTATACTTTATGGAGCAAAGAGTGGGATGATTTGGTAGCTAACAGTAAATTCAAGAACTTCCCGGGCTTTACCGAAGGTATTTCTAAAGAAGGTTATATCGGTCTGCAAGATCATGGCTATCCGATCTGGTTCCGTAATATCAAGATCCGTGAACTAAAATAGTTCTTCGAATCTATCGTATATAAATAAAAAGCCCGGGATTCAGATAAATCACCGGGCCTTTTTATATCTGTTTAATAAGTAAGCCTAATTACTCCCACTCAATTGTCGCATTCGGTTTCGGAGACATATCGTAGCATACACGGTTCACGTTCTTCACCTCTTTCAAAATACGATCCGTAATCTTCATCAAGATAGGCCAATCAACCGGTTCGATCGTAGCGGTCATGGCATCTACCGTATTGATGGCACGGATAATCACGGGCCATTCGAAAGAACGGGCGTTATCACGTACGCCAACCGACTTAAAGTCGGGTACTACCGTAAAGTATTGCCATACCTTTTTATCCAACCCGGCGTTCTTGAACTCCTCCCGTAAGATCGCATCCGACTCACGTACCGCTTCCAGTCTATCACGAGTGATAGCGCCCAAGCAACGTACGCCCAAACCCGGTCCGGGGAACGGCTGGCGATAAACCATGTCATAAGGCAAACCTAACTCTACGCCACAAGCACGAACCTCGTCCTTGAATAATTGACGCAAAGGCTCAACCAACTCAAATTGCAAATCTTCCGGCAGACCGCCTACGTTATGATGGGATTTCACCATCTTAGCCGTCTTCGTTCCACTCTCCACGATATCCGGATAGATCGTTCCTTGAGCCAAGAAATCGATTCCATCTAATTTGCGAGCTTCTTCCTCAAATACACGGATAAACTCACCACCGATAATCTTACGCTTTTGCTCCGGATCTTCCACGTCAGCTAGCTTGTTCAAGAAACGATCTGTAGCGTCTACATACACCAAATTGGCATTCAACTGGTTCTTGAAGACCTCAACGACATCCTCGGACTCGCCCTTACGCATCAAACCATGATTCACATGCACGCAAACCAATTTATCGCCGATCGCTTTCAAAAGTAAAGCGGCTACTACAGAGCTATCGACACCTCCAGACAAGGCCAGCAGAACTTTCTTATCCCCTACCTGACGCTTTACCAATTCAATCTGGTCATTGACAAAATTCGTCATATTCCAGTTTGCCTCAGCCTTGCAAGTATCGAACACGAAAGACTTGACAGCGCCCTTGATCGCCTCGACATCATCCGTAAACTCCGGCAATTTAACCTCGCACAACGCCTTATCGTGACCTGCGGCCATTACAGGAGTGCCCATCTCGTAAATACCCGGATTCACGTCGATAGCTACACCGTCGATAACATTGTTTGGGCCACCATTGATAATGATACCTTTCACGTTTGGCAAGGCTTTTAATTCCTCAACCGTGATGTCATGCGGATAAATCTCACTATAAACGCCTAACGCACGAATAGCACGAGCCAACACCGTATTCTCATGACTACCTAAATCCAAGATAACAATCATATCTTGCTTCATGTGACTTTTAAATTTTATTGATTTTACACTTTGTTATACCTAAGACAAATGTCACTCCCACTCGATGGTTGCAGGCGGCTTCGAGCTGATGTCGTACACGACTCTATTTACGCCTTTCACCTTATTGATAATCTCGTTGGAAACTTTGGCGAGGAACTCGTACGGAAGCTGCGCCCAATCGGCGGTCATAGCGTCTGTAGAAGTTACCGCACGTAAAGCTACCGTATTCTCATAGGTACGCTCATCGCCCATTACACCTACGGATTGAATCGGAAGTAAGATTACCCCAGCTTGCCAAATCTTATCGTAAAGTCCCCACTCACGCATCAATGACATATAGATATCGTCAGCGTCTTGCAGGATACGTACCTTTTCCGGCGTGATATCACCCAAGATACGGATACCCAATCCCGGTCCCGGGAACGGATGGCGCTTGATCAAATGCGGTTGCATACCCAACTCCATACCGACACGGCGAACCTCATCCTTGAAAAGAAGACGAAGCGGCTCGACGAGTTTCAAGTTCATCGTATCCGGAAGTCCACCCACATTATGATGGCTCTTGATAACCGTACCTGTGATAGAAAGCGACTCGATCACATCCGGATAAATCGTACCTTGCCCCAGCCACTTGATATCTTTCAGCTTATGCGCCTCCTCATCGAAGACATCGATAAATCCTTTGCCGATGATCTTACGTTTCTTCTCCGGTTCCGTAACGCCCGCTAGTTCTTTATAGAACTTATCTTTTGCGTTTACGCCGATCACGTTCAATCCTAAATGCTCATAATCCCTCATTACGTTCTCGAACTCATTCTTGCGCAGCAAACCATGATCCACGAAAATGCAAGTCAAGTTCTTACCGATCGCCTTATTCAGCAATACGGCCGTAACAGATGAATCCACACCGCCGGAAAGAGCCAAGATCACTTTATCATCTCCCAATTGCTCCTTCAACTCAGCTACGGTAGATTCGATAAAGGAAGCCGGTGTCCAATCCTTGGCGCATCCGCAAATATTCAAGAAGTTATCCAGCAACTTCGTACCGTCTGTCGAATGGAATACTTCCGGATGAAACTGAACGCCCCACGTTTGCTCACCTTCCACATGGTAAGCGGCAGCCCTCACGTCGTCCGTGCTGGCGATCACCTTGAAATTATCCGGCAATACGGTAATCGTATCCCCATGAGACATCCATATCTGTGAACCCACATGGATCCCTTTCAGTAATTCATCCTCACCATCAATGTGCGACAAATTAGCACGTCCATACTCACGTGAATTAGCCGGTTCCACATTACCTCCGGATGTATAAGCTAGAAACTGCGCTCCATAACAAATACCTAAGACGGGATACTTCCCCCGTATCTCGGTCAAATCAGCCTTAAAGGCATTCTCGTCGTATACGGAATAAGGACTTCCGGAAAGGATCACACCTTTCACGTCGGTAGCGTCATGCGGGAATTTGTTATAAGGAACGATCTCACAATACATATTCAACTCTCTGACCCTACGGCCGATAAGCTGGGTTGTTTGCGAGCCGAAATCAAGAATAATAAGTTTCTCGTGCATGCAATTATGATTATTTAATTGAGTGGCGCAAAGGTAGTAATAAATTCGGGAAGCATAAACACACTGGGCAAATATTCTTCCTTATCACGATACTTTTAAAGGATCTTCCCTTGTCCTATTACGCCTTTCCTCCTGAGATATTCATTATCCACCATCTGTTGCATGATTGTCCACCAACTGTTGCATGATCATGCAACGGATGGTGGACAATCATGCAACAGCCATTAGAAGATGAATACCTCAAGAGGAAAACCACAAATCCCCCTAAGGATCCGGCCAAGGGAAGCCATGAAAACAGAGAACCGCCCGACAACCCGGCGAGAGTTACGGACGGACAAAACAAAAAAAGCCTCGAAGCGTTCATTACAAACAACTTCGAGGCTTTCCTCTGAGGTTCCTGGCGGATTCGAACCGCCGTACATGGTTTTGCAGACCACTGACTAAGCCACTCATCCAAGGAACCGAATCAATCAAAAATAAAAGTAATTTTCAATTCTTAATACTGAATTCTCAATTACCAAGAGGTTCCTGGCGGATTCGAACCGCCGTACACGGTTTTGCAGACCGCTGACTAAGCCACTCATCCAAGGAACCATAATTTCAACACAAAACAACTGCTTTCGTTTTGCGAGTGCAAAGAAAGAGAATAATATTGGAATTTCCAAACTTTTCCTTTCTTTTTTATTTTTCCCTCCGAATATTATAGAAGTAGAGAAAATGAGCTTACCTTTGCCTATCAAATAGATAAATAACGAAAAAATGACTTATACAGAAACTGTAATACCGGGCGTATGGATCATTGAGCCAAAGGTATTGAAAGATGCGCGCGGATACTTTATGGAAGCTTTTAAGCAAGCGGAATTCGAGGAGCATATCGGAAAAATCCAGTTCGTGCAAGACAACGAATCTTGCTCCTCTAAAGGCGTATTACGAGGATTACACTATCAGCTAGCGCCCTATTCTCAATCTAAATTAGTCAGGGTGATCAAAGGACGGGTATTGGATGTAGCCGTAGACGTACGTGAAGGCTCGCCCACATTCGGCAAATATGTAGCTGTAGAGTTATCGGACGAGAATAAACGCCAGTTATTCATTCCACAGGGATTCGCCCACGGATTCCATGTATTAAGTGACGAGGCTATCTTTACCTATAAAGTAGATAATCCATATGCTCCGACGCATGAACGGGGAATCCGCTATGACGATCCCACGGTCCATGTAGATTGGGGCATCACGGATCCGGAATCGATCAACCTATCCGAGAAAGACACCAAAGCTCCATCGCTGAAAGACGCTGAGCTTAATTTCAAATACTAAACACTGTACAGATATGAAAACTTACCTAGTTACCGGCGCCGCCGGTTTTATCGGTGCCAATTTCATCAAACACATGCTGGCGAAATATGACGATATCAAGATCGTTGTCCTAGACTTGCTGACTTACGCAGGTAATTTAGGCACCATCGCCGAGAATATCGATGGAGTACGTTGCGAGTTCGTGAAAGGCGATATTTGCGACCGTGCCTTGGCCGACCAGCTATTCGAGAAATACAACTTCGATTATGTCGTGAACTTCGCCGCTGAAAGTCATGTGGACCGAAGCATCGAAAATCCCCAGCTATTCCTGCAAACCAATATCCTCGGTACACAAAACCTATTGGACGCCGCACGAAAAGCATGGGTTACCGGTAAGGCCGAGACAGGTTATCCGGTATGGCGTGAAGGTGTACGTTTCCATCAAGTCTCTACCGATGAGGTCTATGGAAGCCTAGGTTCCGAAGGGTATTTCCACGAGACCACGCCTTTAGATCCCCGAAGCCCGTACAGCGCCTCCAAAACAAGCGCGGACTTATTCGTAAAGGCTTATCACGAGACATATAAGATGCCGGTATCTATTACCCGTTGTTCCAACAACTACGGACCTTACCATTTCCCGGAAAAATTGATTCCCTTAATCATAAAGAACATATTGGAAGGTAAATCCCTACCTGTATATGGTGACGGCACAAACGTACGCGACTGGTTATATGTAGAGGATCATTGCAAGGCGATCGACGCCGTAATCCACCACGGGCGTGTGGGAGAGGTTTACAACGTAGGCGGTCATAACGAGAAGCAGAACATCGAGATCGTGAAACTCACGATCCGGACGATCCATCAACTAATGACCGAACAACCGGAATATCGCCAAGTATTAAAGAAAAAAGAGATCGGTGCCGATGGACAAATCTCTATCGACTGGATCAACGACAGCTTGATTACATTCGTAAAAGACCGTCTGGGCCATGATCAACGATACGCCATCGACCCGACGAAGATTACCAACGAATTAGGCTGGACACCAGAGACCTGCTTCGAGGTCGGTATCGTAAAAACCATCCGTTGGTATCTTGAGAACCAAAAATGGGTAGAGGATATCACCGGTGGAGATTACATGAAATATTACGAGCAAATGTATGGATCACGTTGATTCCTCAACGTGACCGTGTGTATGTGGATGAATCTCAGAGAGGCTGTTTCCTAATTCGGGAGCGGCCTCTCTTATTTGTTTCCGGATCGTCTCGCGTATCTCCTCACGCACATTCCTGCGGGTACTATCCAGTTCCGCTTGCTTGGCAGGTTTCAAGAAATCTTTATATTTACATTTCACTATCTTGAACTTGAAATCATCCAGATTCCCTTTTATATCGATACCCAGCTTAAACGGTACCGGCGATTTTAAAACCGAGAGGTGGTAATCGAACGTCATATCCAAATTATGCGTTCCTCCTACGGCTACTTTATATCGGTCCATCTCCACCAAGAATGGGAATACCTCGATCTTGTTATCATGGATCGCTAAATCTACCGCTATGCTATCGATCATATTCCGCTTCTTATTCTTAAACATCAGCGTCTTCGATATCTCGGTAAATGTCTCACCATCCAGCAGCACCATATTCTTTCCGCTCAGGTAGCAAGAGGCATTTACAGACGGCAGCAACACGGACATCGTAGAATCCGCCTTGCAAGTCGCCGTCATCTGGCAATCTACCATGCCTTCGAAGGAACGAAGCATAGGGACCAATGTGTCGATATCCGGGAATAGACTGATTAACCGTTCCACTAAAATATCATCTAAAGACAACTCAAATCCCATCGTAGCCTCTTGATCCGTCTTAGTCGTATAAACCATCGTCAAATCTCCGGAGCCGATATTCGAACTCATACATAAATCGCTCAGATTGATACTTTGATCCCGGATTACAACCTCACCTTTCACATCCTCCAACTTCAGATCCTTAAAATCTATTTTTTTAGCATTTGTATGAAGCGTCAGATCCAAGAATTTCGGAACGACAAATAGTTGAGAGATCGAATCCGTAGCGACACTATCCACGGTATTCGCTAATAGATGATCCGTCTCCAGTACGGAGATACTGTCTTCCGAGAAGGCCCCAACCGAATTGGATGCCAATTGATCAGAAAACTGCAAACCTTTACCTATAGCTAGCATCAACTGGTTACAATCGATCAGATCGGATTCCAACTCGAAATTCGCTTTCAGCTTTCCTCCCCGTAGCATGGCCCGCCGGATGTCGCTAAGCTCTCCGCTCAAAGTAAGATCGCTCTTTCCTAAATGCAGGCGGGCACCACTCAACGTCATATTGTTAGTATTGAATTTCACGCTTGTCTCATCAATATACATCGGAATGGGGAATAAGCGGCTAAAGCCCCTCAATTGCTTAAACCTCACTTGTCCCCGAGCCTCCCATTGGCGTAAGACACTGTTTGAGGAAGCGACCGAATCCACTTGCGACCGCTGTCTATTCGCCCTTCGGGTGGTCCGCGTGCGCCTGCGCAAGGTATCACCGGCGGCAATACGGCGTTCACGTTGTTGACGGATCGCTTGCCGATAAGGTAATGCTTCCAAAGAGAACTGGCTTTCCGTCAGAACCATACCCGTCCGTAAAGGGATAAGAATATATTTTAAGGTATCCACCGAGATCGTAGCTCCCGCCATAGGGATCCGCTTATCTGTAGAAGAAGCCTTGATGCCCCCTTTCAACACGGTCTTACCGGCCACCATCCAGGTAGAATCCGGCAACTTGGTGCGTAAATGATCAAATTCCAACCCTGCGGTCATAGGGATAACAGCCGTTGTATCAATAACCGGCGTCGTATTGGCTACCATCTTCAATCCACCGATATTCGTACTGATCTCATCCTTATACTTTATATTCAAGGTATCCACCGATAGATTAGCGCTCAACAATCCTTTCGCATTCAGATATTTACTTTCATTTTCCGTAGATCCTACAAACAGATTCGCCCCAGCGATATACATATCCACGCCTAACGGCTTACTAAACGCCTTGAAGCGATCAACCGTCAAATTGCCGGATGATTTGACCTTGGCGAAGCGGCTATTCACGATATCATCCACCTTAAACACCGTAGATAAATCAGCCATCATGGTACCCTCCAGCAGCAGTGTGTCGGGATTCAAGAACTCTTTAGCCAAACGGGTAAAATCGACCTGCCCTTTCATCTCCGCCCGAATCGCGGGATTCCTCCAGATATCCCTAACCTCGCCACTCATGGTCAGCGAGGTATTCAACCCGATCAATGTCAGCTCCTCCAAAGAGACATAAGAAGAATCCGGGTAAGCGCCATTCAAATGTAAATCCATGTCCATGCGCAAGGTATCGATCCCCTGTTCAATACCTTTTACATGATAAGAACCATCCTCTATCTTGCAGCATAAGTTCACGGTCGGAACGATACTATCCCCTAATTCTCCACGGATATCCCCTTCCAAAATAATACGTCCCTCAGCAAGTGTTTTATCCCGATCCTTAAAATATTCATCCGGAATAAAATGTAAGAGATCATTCATATCGGAAACCTTCAACCCGAAAGTCATATCGATCCGTGACGGATTATCCTCGGTAGCCGGCACCATAAAGCCATCCGCCGTAAAAGGCAGGTTATTCACCAGCAACTCCGCGTCCCTCAACCCAATCCGGCGAAGTCCGTCAGCCAACAACAAACGTCCCTTGAAGCGTAACGCTAACTTATTCGCCAAAGAATAAGACGGGCTACGGAATACGATCGAGGAAGAACCGGTCTCCACATCCAACTTATTCCCTCGTTGGGTCAAAAGGCCATCTATATGTAAAAAGAAACCATCGATCGCCGTATATAAATCCTGCTGGCGGTCATCATAGACAAAATGCCCATTCGTAATATGCACTTGCTGCAAATCTATTTTAGGCAATGGAGATGACGATGATTCATCTACCGAATCCATCTCACTTTGATAAATCTCCCAATTCGCCTTTCCCTCCTCATTCACATAACCATAAAAACGGATACTATCCATGATAACCCGAGGAATCGTCACTTTCCCGCTAAACAGATAATCCGTAGGGTTAAATACGACGATCGCTTTTTTGAAAGACAGCAAAGAATCCGAAGGAATCATCAAATCCTCCTGATGTTCTATAGAATCCTCAGCCTGATGTGAGATCAAACGCCCATTTGTCAACTTCACTCCCAGATAAGGATACGTCTCGAAATAAGTCAACTCCACCCGCTCACATTCCAAGTGCGCCTCTATGAATTCGTTTGTTTTTTCTACGACCAGCGGTGTCAGCTTCTCCGGAGGTAAGACCGCCCATTTCAGTATACCAACCCCGATCAAGGGAAGTATGAAAAAGATCCCGACCAACACAGACACAACAACCAGCAATATCTTTCTTATTCGTACCATACTCATTCCTTCATCTTATCACAAACAACACTAATTAAATTGTATGAGCAAAAATACGAAATACTATCTCAAAGGCAACGCTTATATCACAAAAAAAGGCCCCCCCGCAATGAGAGACCTTCTTTCTACATCTTATTTATTTTTCTACAATTCATTTATCCAGAACCTCGTATTTAGAATGCTGGCTCTTGAACTCGGGAACAATCTCCTTCATCCGCTTCACGATCTGCATATCCCCCTCCACGGCACAAGCATGTACCAAGGCATCAATCCGCAGATTGGCGTCAGCATAATCATACGCACGAACTTGGGCGATCTTGATCTTCGGATGAAAAGTAGGCTTGGAAGTTTCCTCCTCATTGAGTACCTCCTCATACAATTTCTCCCCGTCTCGCAATCCCGTGAACCGGATCTCGATTCCCTTCACCCCGCTCAGACGGATCATACGCTCAGCCAGATCCACGATCCGTACAGGTTTACCCATATCGAACACGAAGATCTCGCCCCCATTACCCATCGTACCGGCCTCTAGGACTAGCTTACAAGCCTCCGGTATCAGCATGAAGAAACGAATGATATCCTTGTGCGTCACCGTAACAGGACCGCCCCGCTTGATCTGTTCCTTGAATAACGGGATCACGGAACCGTTCGATCCCAGCACATTGCCGAAACGAGTCGTCACGAATTGCGTGCGACCGCTCACCTTCCCATCCTTGATGGCTTGATCCAAGCTCTGCACGTAGATCTCGCAAATACGTTTCGAGCAGCCCATCACGTTCGTGGGATTCACCGCCTTGTCGGTCGATACCATCACAAACTTCCTCGTGCCATATTTCACCGCCAAGTCTGCGATCACCCGGGTACCGTCCACGTTGTTGCGGACACTCTCCTCCGGATTATCCTCCATCATAGGTACATGCTTGTAAGCCGCGGCATGAAACACGTAATCCGGACGATGCTCCTCGAACAATTCCTCCATGCGTTCACGTACACAAATATCGCTCACAACCGTATAGGATTCTATATCCGGCCACCCACGAGCCATCATCAAGCGGACATCGTGCAAGGGAGTCTCCGCCTGATCTATCAGGACCATACGTTCCGGGGCGAACTGGGCTACCTGCCGCACGATCTCGCTGCCGATACTCCCGGCGGCTCCTGTTATCAGAATCCGCTTACCGGTAAGCTGCTTCCTCACCGCCTCCAAGTCTATCTCGATCTTATCACGGGGCAGCAAGTCCTCTATATTCACCTCCCGCAGCTGGGTATGGTTCAAGTCGCTCCTCCCGTCCCACTCTTGGGCGGCAGGAGTCATATAGATCTTTATATTCGCCTTGATCAGCCTGTCCACCATCTCCTGATTATTCCGGATCGCCTCAACCTTTAAGGGAGATACCAACAAAACATCGGCTTGCAGCCTTCTCATCACACCAATCAAATCCTCGTTATTCGGATAAACCTTGACTCCCATTAAATACCGATTCCCTATCTCTGTCAGATCCGAGATAAACCCTGCCAGCACAAACCGGGCCGGATCCTGATTCTGGATACTCTTCGCCAAACTCACCCCACCTTGCTTCACGCCATAGATAAAGGCTCGTTCCGCCTTAGCCACACGAAAAGTGCTTACATAAAAATATTTCACGAACACACGCATCATCCACATCAAGCTCATAGCCAACAAC